>DASWAK010000558.1:0-6546 GCA_036391175.1 Pseudolabrys sp. | reverse complement strand
TGCAGGTGCTACAGTGCCCGAAGTCGCAACCTTCACCGGTCACAGCTTGAAAGACGTAGAAGGTATTCTAGACAAGCACTATCTGGGGCGTGATGTACGCCTCGCAGAAAACGCGGTGCGAAAGTTGGAGCAGAAGGAAAGGCGAACGAAAACTGTAAAGGGCCGGTAAAGTGTGTCGAGACTTGACCCACTCGATTTAGCTAAGTTGTTGAGATGATTGGTGGGCGCACAAGGACTCGAACCTTGGACCCGCTGATTAAGAGTCAGCTGCTCTACCAACTGAGCTATGCGCCCGAATTGCCGCGGCGGGGATCCGCCGAGCGCGCGTGGCTTAGCAAAGGCGCCCGGCAGTGTCCAGCAGCGCGTTTCATCCGAGCAGGTCGGAGAGTCAAAGAAAAAGCCGCCAGTTTGTCCGGCGGCTTCTAGACGGCGATACGCGTCGGGGAGATCGCGTTGGCCGCCGTCCGCTACTCATTTGACGCGCCTTATTGCGGCTGCGCGTCGCCGCCTTGCATGCTGCGCGGGCCGCGATGGTGCCAACCACCGAAGCCGTGGTGACCACGGAAGCCGCCGGCTTCTTGGGCCCCGAGCCGCGCGAGTGCGACAAAGCGATGCTTCTGGCTGTCATCAAGGCTCTTGTAGAGCGGGCCGGCCGCGTCGGCGAGTTTCTTGAGACCGGCCGCGCGCTGGCCCATCACCTCGGCACGCAGATTGAGGCGCTCGATCGGATCCTTCGGACGATCGGCACTGGCGCGCGCGGCGAAACGCTCCGAGCGCTGCTTGGCGAGATCGCGCAGCGCGCTCTCCACCGCCGGCCAGTTCTTTTCCTGTTCGGCAGTGAGCTTGAGTCCGGCATGGAGCGCGGCAATGCGTGCCTCACCGAAGGCCGTGATATCTTCGGCATTTGGGTGCCAGCGCTGCACGCGCTGAAAATCATCCGAGCCCTTCTGTGCATAGGCAAGCGTAGCGCCGGCGATCGCTAGCGCGGTTGTGCCGGCAAGAAAGGTCTTCAACATGGCAACCTCCGATGGCATTTCCTAATGCCACCAAATAGACGAGCGAAGCGTTGCCTTATCAAGTTAAAGTTTGGACAGAGATTACGGCTATGCAATGTTGATTTACAAATGTTCACCTTGCGCAGGCGCGCTCACATCATTCCGAGGAAACGCGGAAGCCAGAGCGACATTTCCGGAATGTAGGTAACCATGGCGAGGAAGATCAGCATGGTCACGAGCCACGGCAAGGTCGCGATGGTGAGCTCGGTAATTCCCATACGCGCGATGCCGGATGCGACATAGAGGTTGAGGCCGACCGGCGGATGGCAGAGCCCAACCTCCATGTTCACCGTCATCAGGATGCCAAGATGAATTGGGTTGATGCCGAGGCTGACCGCGATGGGAAACAGGATCGGCGCGGTGATCAGCACGATCGAAGACGGCTCCATCACGTTGCCCGCGATCAGCAGCAGCACGTTGACGACCAGCAGGAACTCGACCCAGCCGATGCCGCTACCCTTGATCCACGCCGTCATCGCCTGCGGGATCTGCTCGCTGGTCATCAGGAACGAGAACAGCACCGCATTGGTGATGATGTACAGGATCATCGCGCTCATATTGGCCGAGGCGAGCAATACCTTCGGCACGTCGGTCAGCTTCATGTCGCGATAGACGAACACCGCCACGACAAAGGCATAGACCGCGCTCACGGCGGCGGCTTCGGTCGGCGTAAAGGCACCGGTATAGATGCCGCCGAGCACGATCACGATCAGCAGCAGGCCCCACACCGAATCGCGGAACGCGACCAGCGCCTCCGGCCAGCTCGCCTTCTGCATGCGCGGATAGTTGTTCTTCCAGGCGCGGTAGAACGTGGTCATGCCGAGCATGGTGGCCAGGGTCAGACCCGGGACGACACCCGCCATGAACAGTTGCGCCACCGAGGCCGACAGCACGCGCTTGCCCTCGGGATCGAAAGCCACGCTGCCGCCGGTGGCCACCGCGACCAGCACCATCACGATTGAGGGCGGAATCAGGATCCCGAGCGCGCCCGAGGTTGCAATCACGCCGGCGCCAAAACGTTTTGGGTAACCCTGCTCTACCATCGCTGGCAGAATGATCGAGCCGATTGCGACGACCGTTGCGGGCGAGGACCCCGACACGGCTGCAAACAGTGCGCAGGCCATCACGCCAGCGAGACCCATGCCGCCATACCAATGGCCGATCATGGAGGTGGCAAATCGAATCATACGGCGAGCGACGCCGCCGTGGGTCAGGAAATTGCCGGCAAGAATAAAGAACGGAATCGCCATGATCTCGAAGCTCTCGATGCCGGTGAAGAGCTTGAGCGCTACCGCCTCGATCGGCACCGTGGTCATCACAAACAGGAAGCTGAGCACGGTCAGGCCGAGCGCGATCGAGATCGGCATGCCGGTGAGCATCAGCGCGATCAGCAGGCCGAAGATGATGGCGCTGTTCATCGGGCCAGATCCCTGGCTGCAGCCGGGCTCTCGACCACGCCCTCGACATGGCCGGGATCATGGTGCGGCAGCTCGCCGGTGCGCCAGAAGGCCCATGCGACCTGGAGGAACCGGAAACACATAAGATAAGAGCCGAGCGGCACGCAGAGGAAGATGATCCAGCGCGGCATCTCCATGTCGGGCGAAACCTGGTCGGTGGGGTAAAGCTCGATCACAAACTTCGCGCCCATGGTACCGACCACGAAAGTGAATAGCGCGCCGCACATCAGGCCGAACAGCACAACCTTCTTGCGCGGTCCAGGGTCCAGCATGTTGACCACAACGTCGACGCCGACATGAATGCCGGTGCGCACGCCATAGGCGGCGCCGAACTTCGCCATCCACACGAACATGTAGATGCACAGTTCCTGCGCCCAAGTCAGGTTGATGTGGTAGACAAGCGGATAAAGAAACGGGACGCCCACCATGTAGCGCTGCACGACGGCCACGAAAATGAGCAGCGTGGCAGCCGCAATCAGACTCGCAATGAGAGTTTCTTCGAGACGATCGAGAATGCGAAGGAACACTTACGCCTCGTGCGCTTGGGGACTATGACGTGCCCCAGCAGGCGGCAATTCCCGGATTAACGACAGCCGCTGCCCCCACGGCCCTCGCCGGACGTCGATCAACACGCGGGACCCCCTACCCCTTGAAGTAATTGAGCCCCGGTGCAGAGGCCGGGGCTCGCCGTTTTTTAGTTGGTTACGCCCTGCGCCGTCTTGCGAACATCGTCGATCAACTGCTTGCCGACGCGGCTGGCCATGTCCTGATAGAGCGGTTCCATGGCCTTCTGCATAGCAGCCATTTCGGCACCGGTCGGGATAATGATCTCCGTCTTGCCCGACTTCTTGATCTCATCCAGCGCCTCCGCATTCTCCGACTCGGAGATCTTGTTGGCGTAGGCGGTCGCTTCATTCATCGCCTTCTCGAGCTGGCCACGGACATCGGCCGGCAGGTCGTCCCAGAACTTTTTGTTCACGACGACCACGTAGCCGATATAGCCGTGATTGGTCAGCGCCGTGTACTTCTGCACCTCATAGAATTTCTGGGTGTAGATATTTGACGGCGTGTTTTCCTGGCCGTCGACCACGCCGGTCTGCAGCGCCTGATAGACTTCTCCGAACGCCATCACCTGCGGCGTTGCGCCGAGCAGGCGGAATTGCGCTTCCAGCACCTTCGATGATTGGATGCGGAATTTCAGACCCTTGTAGTCCTCGGGCATGTGCAGCGGCTTGTTGGCGCTCATTTGCTTGAAGCCGTTGTCCCAGTACGCAAGACCGATCATGCCCTTCGGCTCCAGAAGCTTGAGCATCTTCTGGCCGATCGGGCCTTCGGTGACCTTGCGTAGCGAAGCGAGGTTCGGCAGCAGGAACGGCAGGTCGAACACCTCGAAGTCCTTGATGCCCATCGGGCCGAACTTGGAATTCGACGGCGCCAGCATCTGCACCGCACCGAGTTGCAAGGCTTCCAGCTCTTCCTTGTCCTTGTAGAGGGTCGAGTTCGGATAGACCTCAACCTTGACCTTGCCGTTGGTATATTTCTCGGCAAGCTCCTTGAACTTGTCGGCGCCCTTGCCCTTCGGGGTATTCGGCGCCACGACGTGACTGAACTTGATCACGATCGGCGCCTGCGCCATGGCGGCGCCGGGAGCCACGAAAATGGCGGCCGCAGCCGCCGCGAGAAGCCATTTGCGCATCGACGTATTCCTCCAGCTGATCGGTCGAAACCGGCTTTTACCTTGTTTTTCTATTGTTTAGGTTCGCACTAAACCCGGTCTGCGGCAAGTGGACCTTGGCCGCAGCGGTTAAGTCAGCATACGATTTAAGCTGGATGCGACGAACCGTCGCCGCAGGCGTTATCGCAGCGCGGCGACCACCGGGCCTAAACCCATTTCCTGGGCAAGCCCATGCGCTGTGCGCATCTGCTCGGCGTCGAGAACGCCGATCAGCGGCCGCGCGGCAGCCGCGAGCTTTTGGATGGTCGCGCTATTGAGCGCGATCGAAACGACCCGGTGGCTGATGCGGCGCACGAGGCCGTCGCCCTCGCTTTGCGCCTGGCGGTGATTGAGATCACGCAACGCAGCTTCAACCGGCGCCCAATAGGGTTCCTGCGCGGGGGTCAGCTTGAGAGCGTTCTTGATGCGCGCGATATTGATCGACGCCGACGATTGAGCCATTTCGGCATTCGCTGTGATTTCCCTCGCGTGAACAGAGGCAACATTCGACAACAAGCCGGTCATCGCGAGCGCGACGGCGCCCGCGCATACAGTCATTTTCATCGCGAAAGTCCCCAAAGTTTTAAGAGGTTATGTGCGGGCAAGTACCCGGGAATTTGGCCCCCAAAGCGAACGAATTGCGGACAAAATGTGATTTATGGGGGCTTGGACGGATATAGATACCAGAAAAGACAATGCCGCGCCTTTTTCGAGCGCGACATTGTCGTCTTAATCTTAATAAACCGGCTTTAGCCAACGTCGGTCGAATGAATGCGGCCCTCGACCGAAGCCATCTTGTTGCGCTTGCTGGTCAGCTTGTTGAGTGCGCCGAGGTAGGCCTTGGCGGACGCCACCAGAGTATCAGGATCAGCGCCTTTGGCTGTGAAAGAGCGGCCGCTTTCCGAGAGCCTTACTGACACTTCCGCTTGCGCGTCGGTGCCGCCGGTCACCGCATGCACCTGGTAAAGTTCAAGCGTGGCCTCATGCGGTACAAGCGTGCGGATTGCCTTGAAGATCGCGTCCACGGGACCGTTGCCGGTCGATTGTGTGGTGACGTGCTCGCCATCAATGTCGAGCGTGAGCGTCGCGGTCTGCGGGCCCATGGTGCCGGCGATCACCGTCAACGACAGCACCTTGATGCGGTCGTGAGCGTGGGCAATCTCCTCGTCGACCAGCGCCTCGATGTCCTCGTCATAAATCTGCTTCTTGCGGTCAGCCAAAGCCTTGAAGCGGACGAAGGCATCCTCGAGCTGATTGCCGGCAAGCTCGTAGCCGAGCTCATCCAGTTTGTGGATAAAGGCATGGCGGCCGGAATGCTTGCCCATCACCAGTGAGGTTTGTTTCACACCGACCGATTCCGGAGTCATGATTTCGTAAGTCTGCGCATTCTTGAGCATACCATCCTGGTGGATACCGCTCTCATGTGCAAACGCATTCCGTCCGACGATCGCCTTGTTGTATTGCACCGGAAATGATGTCGCCGCCGAAACTAACTTGGACGCGCGCGTGAGCATGGTGGCATCAATGCCAGTCCAGTAGGGCAGCACGTCGTTGCGCACCTTCATCGCCATCACGACTTCCTCGAGCGCGGCGTTACCCGCACGCTCGCCGATACCATTGATGGTGCATTCAATCTGCCGCGCGCCCGCTTTCACTCCTTCGAGTGAATTGGCCACCGCCATGCCGAGGTCATTGTGGCAGTGGGTGGAAAAGCGCGCCCTGTCTGCATTCGGGACACGCGTGCGCAACATTTTAATGAGCGCGAAATATTCCTCCGGCACCGTGTAACCAACGGTGTCGGGGATGTTGATCGTCGTGGCCCCGGCATTGATGGCAGCCTCCACGCAACGGCAGAGGAAATCGTGCTCGGTGCGGGTGGCATCCTCCGCGGACCATTCGACATCATCGGTATGCCCGCGCGCACGCGCAACCTGCCCGATCACCATTTCGTAGACCTCGTGCGGCTCCTTCTGGAGCTTGTACTTCATATGCACAGGTGACGTGGAGATGAACGTGTGGATGCGCTTGCGTTTGGCTGGCTTGATCGCCTCGGCGCAGCAGTCGATATCCTTGAAGGCAGCACGCGAGAGGCCGCAGATGACAGCTTTCTTCGAGCGCTGAGCTATCTCGTGAACGGCTGCAAAATCGCCTTCAGATGCGATCGGGAAGCCAGCCTCGATGATGTCCACGCCCATGGTGTCAAGCAACTCGGCGACCTCGAGCTTTTCTTCGTGAGTCATGGTCGCGCCGGGACATTGTTCGCCGTCACGCAAGGTCGTGTCGAATATGATGACGCGGTCCCTGTCGGACTGAGTCTTTG
>DASWAK010000557.1:0-1963 GCA_036391175.1 Pseudolabrys sp. | reverse complement strand
GCGCGCTCGCCGCCCTGGATCGCGAGCCGGACGTCGTCTGCACCTTGTCGTCGGGAATAAAGCAAGTGCGTAATGAACGACGCCCGAGCCCGCTGCCGGACGTCAAACTGGAGCCGCGCGCCTTCGAGTGGGCACTCTACGCCGACCTCATCAGTGTCGACGGCAGCAGCATCACGGTTCGCACCAAGGCGGCCCGCGCGATCGGTGGTTTTTGCGAACGAATGCAGCGGACCGAGGACCGTGAATTTCTTATCCGCCTGGCGCCGCATGGCGCGGCCCGCCTATTGCCGGACGTGTTGTGGGAAAAGGGATGGACCGACAACAGCCTGTCCAACGAGTGGACAAGCGCCGGCCGCGATCTGCTAGCCTATGTGAAGCAACGGCCGGAATATGTCACGCGCTTCCGCAAGCTGGGAAGCTACCTGGCAAGCAAGATTCTAATTTCGGATTTGCGGCGCGGAGATTTCGTGACCCTGATCGCGGATTGGGGCAACTTCCGCCGAGCCGGCCTGCTGCAGGGTGGACCGGCGCGGATCTGCCGCGACCACCGCGAGGTCCGACAATATCGCCGCGCGATGTCGAATCGCGACGCGCTGGCGCGGCTTGATGGCGCGCCAAAAGAGTGGCTGTAACGGTCCGGGTCGCCATGGAGCGCTGGACCGAGGCGGTGCGCGACGAGATCCTCGCGCTGATCGCCGGCTCGCCGCCGCCCAGCAAGTTTCTGCTCCTCTGGGGCGGTGTTACGCGGTTCTGGACTTCCTTAATCTCTCTATACGTTCGCATCACTATGCAAAACGCTAGTTCAACATCCAACTGCCGAACCCAGACGCAATGTCGCTCTGGGTTAAAAGCGGACATGGCGACAAGTCGTGCAACGGGGAAGCCCCTTCATGACATCACCGTGCGATGACAGCACTCGCCCGCACGACTAAGTCGCATTCGCTTCGTAGATCGCTTGCTGCGTAACGACGAAGTCGATGCGCCGATCGATCAAGGCCTGGGCGCATTCGCGTGGAGTATTGACGATCGGCTCCTCGTGGACGTTGAAGCTAGTATTGACCAGGACAGGTATGCCGGTGGCGCGCTCGAAAGCCGCAAGTATGTCGAAATACAGGGGATTGGATTCGCGCACGATCGTCTGCGGCCGCGCCGAACCGTCAACATGCACGACGGCCGCAATGCGGTCGCGCCAGCTCGGCCGCACGTTGCATGTGATGGTCATGAACCGGCAGGCATAGGCATTGACCTTGTTCACATCGAAGACTTCGGCTGCCTTGTCCGCTGCGATCACGGGGGCGAACGGCATGAATTCGGTGCGATCGAGGCGCGTATTCAGCAGGTCATGCGTCTCGCGCCGCGACGGGTTGGCGAGGATCGATCGCGCTCCGAGCGCGCGGGGGCCATATTCCATCCGCCCGGTATAGATCGCGCCGATCTCGCCCGCTGCCAATCGCTTGGCCGTTTCCTCAACCGGATCGCCGGCAAGCCTACGAAGGCCGCGTATTCCGGACAGCGTGGCATCGACCACATCCGTATAGTCGCGACCGAGATTGACGTCCTTGAGGCGCCGCCGTTGTTTGAGCCAATGCGCGATTCCATCGCGTTGTAACAAGTACACCAGCGATCCACCGACTGGCAGGCCTTCATCGCCCATCGGCGGGAACACAAAGATCTCGTCGAGATCGAGCTTTTCGGCGAGAACCCGATTGAGGCGTACATTGGCAAATATCCCGCCGGCTACGCCGAGATGGCGCGCCGGATGACGTTCGAGCAGCCGGCTCACCGACAGCAGCATCGTGTCTTCCAGCACCTGCTGAATCGATGCAGCGACATCTTCGCGCCGGCCTTCCCTGGCGATTTCGGCCAACAACTTGAATATCGCAGCGTTGTTGCGGAAATCGGAAAAGATTCGTCCGGCTTCATTGACACGAAAATGGCAAGCGATTTGCTCCGCGAAAATTGG
>DASWAK010000556.1:0-1941 GCA_036391175.1 Pseudolabrys sp. | reverse complement strand
CATGCCATGGCCAGGCCGATGGCCAAACCGGTTAAAGCTGATGAACATGCCGGGCATGAGGTGGGTGAGATGGCGGCCATGGCGCACGAAATGGGTCACGGCGGCAGTATGAATTTGGCCGGCATGGTGCGAGATATGCGCAACCGTTTCTTGGTTGCCTTCATTCTTGCCATTCCGATTTTCCTGTACTCGCCGCTCTTCACCGAGTATTTCAAGCTTCAATTACCGGCACCGTTTGGATTGTCCAACAATGTGCTGTCGTTCATTTTGACGACGCCCGCGGTCCTGTATGGTGGCTGGGTGTTCTTCGTCGGGGCGTGGCGTGGATTGAAGAATCGCACCTTGAATATGTCCGTGCTTGTTTCCCTGTCGGTGCTGGCCGGTTACCTATTCAGCGTTGCTGCGACGTTTTTGTTCAAAGGTGAAGTGTTCTACGAAGCGTCGGCGTTATTGCTGACCTTCGTGCTCTTTGGTCACTGGATGGAAATGCGCGCTCGATCAGGTGCGTCACAAGCGATTCAGGCTTTGATGAATCTCACGCCGCCGAAGGCGACCGTGCTGCGCGACGGGCAAGCGGTCGAAGTGGCAACGTCAGAAGTCGTGCTGGATGACATCGTCCAGATTCGCCCCGGCGATAAAATACCGGTCGACGGGGTGATCACCGAAGGCGAATCGAACCTGGACGAATCGATGATCACCGGCGAGAGTCTGCCGGTGAAGAAGCAAGTCGGATCGCTTGTCATCGGTGCGACGATCAATAAGACCGGCACGTTCAAATTCCGCGCGACCAAAGTCGGCGCGGATACGGCGCTGGCACAGATCGTCAAGCTGGTGCAGGTGGCGCAGAACTCCAAGGCCCCGTCGCAGCGGTTGGCCGATCGAGCAGCGCAATGGCTTGTCGCTGCTGCCGTGATCATCGGCCTGCTGACTTTCTTCGGCTGGTATCTACTCGGCGGTTCGACTATTCCAGCGGGCACAGGCAAATTTGTGTGGGCGCTCACCATGGCAATCACAGTCGTCGTTATCGCCTGCCCCGATGCGCTGGGGCTGGCAACACCGACCGCCATCATGGTCGGCACCGGACTCGGTGCGCAGAATGGTATCTTGTACAAGAACGCGACGGCGCTCGAGCAGGCGGCAAAGTTGCAGGCAATCATCTTTGACAAAACCGGCACGCTCACCGAGGGTAAACCACAAGTCACAGAAGTGGTGGCTGCCGGCAATCCGATCTCACAGGCTGAATTGCTGCGACTGGTGGCATCTGCCGAGCAAGCATCGGAGCATCCGCTGGCGCAGGCGATCGTCGACAAAGCGAAGGCGCAAAAGTTGACACTGGAGACGACGAGCGGCTTTGATGCAATCCCTGGTCATGGCTTGCGGGCAGTGATTGCGGGCAGGAATTTGCTTATTGGGAATCGAAAGTTGATGAGCGATAACCAGATTCACCTGGATGGTTATGAAGAGCAAGCCGCCACGCTGGAAGGCGGCGGCCACACTGTCGTGTATGCCGCGCTCGATGGCAAGTTCGCCGGGATGATCGCCATCGCGGATGCCGTCCGAGCCAACGCGAAACAGGCTGTAGAAAAGTTGACGAGTCTGGGGATACAAGTCGCGATGCTGACCGGCGATAATCGCGCGACGGCTGAACGCGTTGCCGGTGAGCTGGGCATCAAGACTGTGTTTTCTGAAGTGCTGCCGGGGCAAAAGGCTGATAAGGTGAAAGAGCTGCAAGCGCAAGGTAAATTTGTAGCGATGGTGGGCGATGGGATCAACGATGCGCCCGCGTTGGCTCAAGCCGATGTCGGCATTGCCATCGGCGCCGGCACGGACGTCGCACTGGAAGCAGCCGATGTCGTCCTGATGAAATCTGATCCTTTTGACGTGATTGGCGCGATTACCTTGAGCCGCGCTACATTGCGCAAGATGCATCAAAATTTGGGC
>DASWAK010000555.1:0-1979 GCA_036391175.1 Pseudolabrys sp. | reverse complement strand
AGGCATCGCTGGATCCGGACCCCAACGGTAAGCGAGAGTTGTCGACATGTCGGCACACCCGCCTAATCCGAGAACTACTAAGCTTGACTTTGGCCAAAATTTCACTGGCTCATCAGGCGCGCGGGACGCGGAACATTGGATCGCTTTTGACGATCTCATGCGCGCTCTCGAGCATGAGCTTCATGCGCCCCATATTGCCGAAGGTTGTCCAGCGACCTTTCGCGTTCGACCAATAGAAAAGCTCGAAGCGATCGGTATCGGGAATAGGACGCAGCCGCGCGACCGCGTTTGACGTGCGACGGTCGAGAATCACGTAAGCGGTGCCACTCTTTTCCACATTGTGCCGCGTGAAGTGAGCAGCAATCCGGGCATGCATCGGGTCGGGTTTGCTCATGCTGGTCAATGTGCCTGATGGCAATTGGGCCGGGGAGTCTGGATGGGACAACCGATTCAATTTGTCGCAACGCGGCAAGATTGCCGCGATTCAGCGCGCCGATTCTACGGATGGGATGCAACACTCCCGTCTTCTCCTCAGCTCTTCTGATCCGCTCCCACCGCGCTTCCTGTCTCGGCTCGCGGGGTTTGCCGATCTGTTCACCCGTCCAACCTGGTCACACGTCCCGCTGTTGCTCGCCGGTGCCATCCTGGCGCCCGGCCGGCGCACCGTCGCGGCGGCGCTACGCATCCTGGGACGAGATCGCGATCCCGACTTCTGCACCTTCCATCGGATTCTCAACCGGGCGGCGTGGTCGTCCCGGGCCGCGGCAGGCCGGCTGCTGATTGTGCTGATCAAGGCCTTCGTGCCGACCGGCGCCCCGGTCGTGGTCGGGCTCGATGACACCATCGAACGGCGCTGGGGAGCCAAGATCAGTGCCCGCGGAATCTATCGCGATCCGGTCCGCTCCTCCAAGGGACACTTCGTCAAAGCCAGCGGCCTGCGCTGGCTTTCTGCCATGCTGCTGGTGCAGGTGCCGTGGGCCGACCGCATCATGGGGCTGCCCTTCCTCACTCTGCTCGCGCCGTCCAAACGCTTTTATACCGGCAAGACGCGGGCGCCCAAGACGCTACTCGATTGGGCCCGCCAAGCCGCCCTGCAAGTCCGCCGCTGGCTGCCCGACCGCTATATTGTGCTGGTCGCCGACAGCGCATTTGCAGCCATCGAGTTCCTCGCTGCCGTCGCCAAGCATGTCTGCGTCGTCACCCGCTTGCGCCTCGATGCCAATCTGTTCGACTTCCCGCCGCCAAAGCGCAAAGGTCGGGGCCGCCCGCCGGTCAAGGGCAAGCGCCACAAAAAGCTCTCCGCCATCCTCAAGGATCGCAATGTCTCCTGGAAGCGCTACCGGGTCAGTCTCTGGTACGGTCGAACCAACCGCATCGTCGAGATCGCCACCGGAACCGCGCTGTGGTATCGCGGCGGCGTGCCTCCCGTGCCGATCCGCTGGCTCCTGGTGCGTGACCCAACCGGCGAGCTCGAGCCTCAGGCCTTCCTGGCAACTGATCTCAACGCCGATCCGCGCAACATCCTCGCTTGGTTCGTCAGTCGCTGGCAGGTCGAAGTCACCTTCGAGGAAGTCCGAGCTCATCTCGGCGTCGAAACACAGCGCCAGTGGTCCGATAAAGCAATCCTTCGTACCACGCCAGCTTTGCTCGGCATGTTTTCCATCGCCACTCTCTGGGCGCACGATCTCTCCAAATCACAAAGGTTCAAACCCAGAACCGCGGCTTGGTACCCAAAATCAGTCCTAACCTTCAGCGACGCCATTGCGGCGGTACGCCGCGAAATATGGGCACATCAGATTACTTTCATGTCCCGGCCGCGCCGAGATACCATCGAAATTCCGCGCCATATCTGGCATCGCATGGAAAACGCTCTCGCCCACGCCGCCTAAATCGGCCAAAGTCAAGCTGAAGCAAGGCCAACCCACCATCAGCTCCATTCATCAGTTTTTCAAACGTATCGGACATTCTAGTTTCCCCTC
>DASWAK010000554.1:0-7850 GCA_036391175.1 Pseudolabrys sp. | reverse complement strand
CCGGCAGCACGGCGGGCGGCTATCAATGCGGCGTCGAGTTCAGCTGAGTTCGAATATGCGCATGCCAATGCGGCACCTGCCCGCTCAGCATAGACCTCAAGCGAAAGCGACTCGGGATGGCTCTGGGAACGCCACATAACTGCATCATACAGCGGATAGGGTAAATGAGAGGTTGCAGCGTCCGTGATTTGACTGCTTGGCCTGGATTAGCGTGTCAGAGGGCCGTCTTGTGTTGCGACACACGGGCAAACGCGCCCGTCCCCACTGGGCGCGCGCGGCGCGCGGGCCATTTCTTCTTCGGCGACCTGGAGCCGATTTCGTCCGTCGTGGCTTGGCACGATAAAGCGCGGCGTCCGCACGTGGCAACCAGCGGGTCGATTGCCGTGACGGGGTCGTAGGATATAGCGGCGCCGATGCTAACGGTCGCGCCGACGGTGTGGGTACCGATGGTAGCGCCCGCAACCTCAAAGCCTGAGCGGACACGTTCGGCGATTTTGCTGACGCTCTCCAATCCGCCTGGAACAATCGCTATAAACTCTTCGCCACCGAACCTGCCGATGATGTCGTCGACACGCGTGCTCGCTCGCACCACCTGTCCGAAAACGCGCAATACACTATCGCCAACTGCATGACCAAAGCGGTCATTGATTGACTTGAAAAAATCAAGATCGAACATCAGCACCGCCACCGGCTCGCCTCGTCTAGCCTGCTGTGCGCAGAGGGCAAGCGCGTTATCCATGAAGGCATGGCGGTTAAGCAAACCTGTCAGATGATCGGTGCACGCAGCAGCGCGGTAGACGTGGACATGATGGTCTTTGACCATCAGCATCACAATGAATGCAGTGCCAATCGCGTAGAGTATTGTTTCAAGAGTAAACACTGTCAGCCAAGCCGCATTGTGTCCTGCAGGCAAGAACGTATGCATTGCGAGTGGCACCAGAAAGATCCCCGCATGCAGGCATGGCACCACAATGGCCGCGGCGCGCGAATAACGCGTTCTGCGTCGCTCCCGCCAAAGCTCAAAAGCGATAAAGAACGTGTAGATCGGAACTATCAAGGCTCCGACGATCTGGCCGTTGCCATTTTCCAGCATTCCCGGAATTTGACCGAGCCCCAACCAGAAGGCGGCGCCAATGAAAGTCGCGAAAGGCAGCACGCGCCTGCCCTGGAACAGCCGTACTCCGTTCCAAATCATGCCGCAGGCGAGGAAGGTCAACGCGCCGGGCACTGCCGGCGGCAATTTGATAAAAGTTGACGGCATGCTTCCCAGTGCTAGCGATGAGGCGCCGATCAGATAAGCCGAGCCCCACCAAGCAAGCGCGCGGATATTGCGTTGCTGCAGCCAGTCAATAATCAGGAACAGGCCGAGCAGGCCGGCAATGCATACAGCCACCAACGACAGCGTTGGTAAATCCAAAGTCCAGGATTGCGGATTGCCCGCTAGCAACATATGCGCTCCCACTGGCTGTCCGGCGCACACCGAACCGCGTCGGTATAATTACGCCGCTCCTTTGGGGAATCCGTTGCGCAAATTAGCGGGCTTCGACGAAAGATTTCCTCGAATTGTAACGAGCAACTTTATTCGAAATTGAGCTTCGCACGCACTCAGGGGGCAAACCCGCGCAGCTGTGAGGGTAAATGGTTTTGATAAAATTCGAATGATCGCAAACAAAAAGGCGCGCTTTTGCGCGCCTTTTGTAAGGATTTTGATCAGCTAGCGCTTCGAGAACTGGAAGGAACGCCGCGCCTTCGCTCGGCCGTATTTCTTCCGTTCGACCACGCGTGGATCCCGCGTGAGGAACCCGCCCTTCTTAAGCGCGCCGCGCAAATCCGGCTCGAAATAAGTAAGCGCCTTGGCCAAGCCATGACGCACGGCTCCGGCCTGGCCGGACAAGCCGCCGCCAGAGACCGTGCAGGTGACGTCGTATTGCCCGTTGCGATTAGTCGCGATCAACGGCTGCTGGATCAGCATCCGAAGTACTGGACGCGCGAAAAACACTTCCACCGCCTTAGTATTAACCAGGATCTTGCCCGAGCCAGGCTTGATCCAGACGCGCGCGACTGCGTTCTTGCGCTTGCCCGTGGCATAGGCCCGGCCCTGAGCATCAACCTTCTTTTCGTATTTCGGCGCTTCGGGCGCTGCCGGCTTGAGGGTCGCCAATCCTTCCAGCGATTGCATGGTCTCGGCCACAGTCAGGCACTCCTCACGTTCTTGCGGTTCATCGCGGCGACATCGAGCTTTTCGGGCTTCTGCGCGCCATGGGGATGCGCGGGGCCCGGGTAGACCCGCAAATTTCCGAGCTGCACGCGGCCAAGCGGCCCACGTGGCAACATACGCTCTACCGCTTTTTCGACGATGCGTTCGGGGAAGCGGCCTTCCATGATCGCCTTGGCCGTGCGCTCTTTGATGCCCCCAATGAAACCAGTGTGATGGTGATAAACCTTCTTCTCACGCTTGCGACCGGTGAGCACCGCTTTGGCAGCATTGATGACAATGACGTTGTCGCCATCATCAACATGCGGCGTGTAAGTCGCCTTGTGCTTGCCGCGCAGCCGCAATGCGACGATCGAGGCAAGGCGCCCAACGACAAGCCCGGTGGCGTCGATGGTCACCCACTTCTTCTCGATGTCGGCAGCCTTGGCCGAATAAGTCTTCATGGTCATTCCCTGGAAACCGTAAGCGCGCCCCAGCTGCGCGGAAGGCGAGTTATCTACCGAGGGGAAAGCTCCTGGTCAAGCACCAGTTGTGATTTTTATATCGTAAAATCAATAGCATGTGTGAATGGTATTCTGATACCAGACCAATAAGCACGTCAGGGGATCGAATAAGTCGACGTGACATGAGCAACCGGTTCGGACGCCCCGGCCGAACAGATTGTGACTTCCCCCACCACCAGCCGCTTGCCTACTTTCATCAATCGGGCATCCGCAGTCAGGTCGCCCTTTCCGGGCTTGCGCAGGAAATTGATGTTGAGATTGGTGGTAACGGCCAGCGGCTGAGGGCCGATAGCAGAAAAAACCGCGACATACATCGCAAAATCGGCGAGCTCCATCATTGTGGGGCCGGAAATGGTGCCGCCCGGCCGGATGGAACCCTCCTGAAAGTGCCGTCTTACGCGGACGTCTGCGTATTCGACCCGCTCTATCGTCAGGCCACAGCCAGGATAGAACCGTTGAGGAAACACCTCGTGCAACAGCTTTGCGATTTCATCGGCATTCATTGCCGGAGCCGGCATGCGCGCCCTCCCGTCGCCGGTCGATCCGGCGCTTTTGTCTTAGACGGCGCCGCTGTCCGGTCAATTGGGCAAGGGCTTGCCGTAAAGCTTGCGCAGTTCGCCCTTGGCCTTTTCCAGTTTCTGTTTGCGGGCCCTGGAAAGCCCCTTGCCAGCACGATTGATGAAGAAGGTAAGCATCGACATTGCCGAGCGGTAGGAATTCGACTTGCGCCGCCGGCTGCGGTCGGCGGAGCGCTTAAGGGAGACCGCGATCTTTCGTGGGGTGGGCTTGGTGAACACCCCCTCCTCAAGCGTAAGCGCATCGCTTTCGCGGGTAACGCGCGCCGACCAACGACGTTTCGAGCGCTTCGATTTCGTGCGTCCCTTGGCCATAGCACCTCCTAACGTGTGCAGTTCGACCGGCGTTCCGAGTCTTGCATGGGTCCCGCTTCGGGTTAAGGTTCGGCGAAATTGATACTTGGGAAACACTTCTGATGAATACTCCGACTACCAGTCTCGATGCGCCGGTGCTGTTGCGCGAGCGCGATAAAGACGTAGCGATACTTGTGCTCAACCGACCTGAAGCCCGCAATAGCTTATCGGAGGCGGTGCTGAACGATCTTTCCAGTGCTTTGACTGAAATTGCCGCCGATAAAAGTGTCCGTGCCGTGGTGATTGCAGCAAACGGCCCCGCTTTCTGCGCCGGCCACGACCTCAAGGAACTCACCAGCCGGCGCAGCGACGCCGACGGTGGCCGCGAATATTTCCGGCGCATGATGACCATGTGCAGCGGGATGATGCAGCAGATTATCAATGTGCCGCAGCCAGTGATTGCCGCCGTGCAAGGTGTGGCAACGGCCGCGGGCTGTCAGCTCGTCGCCAGCTGCGATCTCGCCGTCGGGTCCACCACAGCGAAGTTTGCTACGCCCGGTGTTGACATTGGCTTGTTCTGTTCGACCCCGATGGTCGCACTCTCGCGCAACATCGCGCGCAAGCACGCTATGGAGATGTTGCTGACTGGCGAGGTCGTATCTGCGGAGGATGCCTATCGCATCGGCCTGATCAACCGAATCGTAAATCCAGGAGAAGAGCGCGAAAAGGCCTTAGATTTTGCCCGCCAAATCGCAGGCAAATCCAGTCACATTGTGAAAATCGGCAAACAGGGCTTCTACCGGCAAGCGGAAATGAACTTGGCCGAAGCTTACCGGTACGTCTCCGAGGTAATGGTCGAGAATTTGATGGCGCGCGACGCCAAGGAAGGCTTGAACGCCTTCATCGACAAGCGCGAGCCGAAATGGGAGGACCGTTGATGGTGCTGATGCCTTCACGCATCGATTGCCGCGGGCTGATCCGCATGATCGTCGCCGGCACCGCTTGGGGACTGACACTTTCTACGGGTTTCTTCATCGTCGCACTTTGGCAATGTGGTTTGCCCTGCCTCGACGACTTTGCCGCTGTGACAACAGCCTGCATTGGCACTGGTATTTTGACGATCGGCCCATTGGCAGCATTCGCTGCACCCCGCTGAACCACAAAAGGACGAATGATGCGCACGATATTGTTTGCGGGCATACTTATCCTTTCCTCCCTCTCTCCCGCCGTCTGTCAGGATTTCACCGCCGAACAGCGTGCCGCCTGCAAGGGCGACTACGACAAATACTGCAAAGGAACGGTGCCTGGAGGTGGTCGCGTGCTCGCTTGCCTCAACAATCAGTATGCCCGACTAACAGAGGCCTGCAAAAAAGTCGTCGACTCACAGAAAAAATAGCACCTTCCTGCGCGCACAGATTTTACCGAGAGCCACCGGTTGTCCGGTGGCCCCCTGATTCATCAGCAGTCAGTCTATTGTATCGGCGACGAGTGATCCATCTTTCTGATCTGCCGGCTCGCCTTCCGCATTGGCCCGCCGCCCGGTGCTTGGCAATTGCAGCACGGTCGCGCGTTGGCCCTCGCAGAGCTCCGTAACCAGCACGATCTTGCCATCCGGGAACTCCAGCGCATCGTGGTGAGCCGCCGGCCGATTGAGATTCACTTGCCGGAAACGAGCCACCTTGTGAGTAGATTTCCGGGTGGGCAAGAACCGGAACGAAGCGTCACATTCGACTTCGTTCTCGAATGCAAGCTCCGTCCCAGGCAGCAGACAGACAGCCACGCGCGGCTCCGCCGGATCCGAAAAACCGCGCGTGATCGCATTTGGAAATTGTGTCGATATCAGCTTATCGCCGACCTTGGCGGGTCGGGATGCAACGTCGTGAAGACTGTAGTCACACATCGAACGCCTCCTGTTTGTGCACACAACCTAGGCGGCGCCCCTCAGCGTTCGGATCCCAGCAGATCAGCATGACCATCTTATGTCGCTTGCCACCGCAATCCTGCCCCAAATCGAACACGCGCGGCCCTACCGTGAGCAACAGCGAGAGGCTATCTTTGTTCCGCACGGGCGGGGGCTAAGCAGCGATGGTCGCATGAATAATTCCAGCCGGGTCTTCACTGCGGCAGCGCAGCAGGCGCAGGCCGAGCGTGGCTCGGCAAGAGCATACGAGCGGCGCATGGCTGATGGATTCCCCGATCGGGTCACGCCCGAGCTCGCAAAATTTATTGCCGAACAGGATACCGCTTTCCTCGCCACCGCGACCGCAGATGGCGCGCCTTATCTTCAGCACCGAGGTGGACCAAAAGGATTTATTAAAGTTATCGACGACAAGACGCTCGGCTTTGCCGACTACCGCGGCAACAGGCAATACATCACGCTCGCCAACCTGTCTGAAAACGATCGCGCGTTTTTATTCTTGCTTGACCCGGCGCGACGTCAGCGCATCAAGCTTTGGGGCCGCGCGCGTATGGTTGAAAACGATCATGCCCTCCTCCAGCGCCTATTCGACAAAGGCTACAAAGCCCGGCCTGAGCGGGCCATCCTTTTCACTATCGAGGCTTGGGACGTGAACTGCTCCTCGCATATTGTCACGCGTTTTACCGAAGCAGAACTCGAGGGGGTATTTGCGACCATGCAAGCCAAAATCGCGGAACTGGAGGCGGAGAACGCTCGTCTGCGCGCAGGCATCACCCAGCAATCGGGATCGCTGTCCGAATGAATCACGACACCTACTCCGACAGCTATATCCGGGGCATTCTCAATTCGGTGAAGACAATCGCCATGGTCGGCATTTCGCCGAAGGATAACAGACCAAGCTATTTTGCATTCAAATATCTGATGGAGCGCGGCTACCGCATGATTCCAGTTAACCCCGGCCAAGCAGGAAAAAGAATCCTCGGGCAAAAGGTTTATGCAAAATTATCTGATATTCCTGAACCAGTGGACATGGTCGACATTTTTCGGATCTCGGAGCATGTTTTGCCGATTGTCGATGAAGCGCTGGCGCTTAAGCCAAAACCGCAAGTAATTTGGATGCAACTCACGGTGCGTAACGATGAGGCGGCCAATCGGGCGGAAGACGCTGGATTGAAAGTTGTCATGAATCGGTGCCCTAAAATCGAATATGGACGTCTTTCGTCTGAGATTTCATGGATGGGCGTGAATTCGCGGACGCTTTCCTCAAGACGTGCGCAATCTCTCGGCAAGGGCGTGCAGCGTATGCGCCTCGGCGGTACGTCTAAGAGCGACAAAAACCGTTGAATTTTCCGCCACGGCTGATATCGCCTTGACGCCGCGACTGTCCGGCCTCACTAATCGCCGCCGTATTGCAGGCGGAACTGTAAGCTCCTGCTCGCAACATTGATCGAGGGATCTATGGCCGACGCCGAACGCACACCCGGGTTTGCAACACTGTCCATTCATGCAGGTGCCAAGCCCGATCCGACCACCGGCGCGCGAGTGACGCCGATTTATCAGACCACCTCCTTTGTGTTTGACGACGTCGATCATGCTGCCGCGCTATTCGGCCTGCAAACCTTCGGCAATATTTATACCCGCATCGGCAATCCGACCTGCGCGGTATTGGAGGAGCGCGTGGCAGCACTCGAGGGTGGCACCGCCGGCCTGGCCGTCGCCTCCGGCCACGCTGCACAAGTGATCGTAATGCACGCCTTAATGGCGCCCGGCGACGAATTCGTCGCATCGAAAAAGCTCTACGGCGGCTCGATCAATCAGTTCAATCACTCGTACAAGAATTTCGGCTGGAACGTCTTATGGGCCGACCCAGACGACCTCGCCTCGTTCGAAAAAACTGTTACGCCGAAGACCAAATGCATCTTCATTGAATCGATCGCCAATCCGGGCGGAATCATCACCGATATCGAAGCTATCGCTAAAATTGCGCACAAGTCGGGCGTGCCGCTGATCGTCGATAACACCCTCGCAACCCCCTATTTGTGCAAGCCCATAGACTACGGCGCCGACATCGTCGTGCATTCGCTCACGAAATTTCTCGGCGGCCACGGCAACTCAATCGGCGGATTGATCGTCGACGGCGGCACCTTCGACTGGTCGCGCGACAAGAAATATCCGATGCTTTGTGAACCGCGCCCTGAATATCAGGGCATCGTGCTGCACGAGACCTTCGGTAACTTCGCATTCGCCATCGCTTGCCGCGTCCTCGGTCTGCGCGACCTCGGGCCGGCGCTGTCTCCTTTCAACGCTTTCCTGATCTTGACCGGCATCGAAACGCTGCCACTTCG
>DASWAK010000553.1:0-6372 GCA_036391175.1 Pseudolabrys sp. | reverse complement strand
CGCCGTTGCCAAGCTGTATCCCGCAAGTCCAATCGTCCTTGAAGGGATTGGTAGCGCCCCCTGTTGCGAGCCGAACTTCTATCTCTGGATACTGCTGGTAGAATTTAACCAAGCGAGGAATTAGCCAGCGAATTGCAAATGAGGGTCCGACGCCGAGGGTCAAGACAGGCGCGGTCCGGATTGCAGACACACGTTCGGTAACACCCGCAATCGCATCAAACGCTGCAGTTATGCCCGGCTGTAGTGCCTTGCCTTGCGACGTGAGGATGAGACCGTTTGGCAGGCGTTCAAAGAGCCTAAACCCCAGTCGTTCTTCGAGCAGCCGCACCATGCGGCTCACGGCCGCTTGCGTCACATGCAATTCTTCTCCTGCCGCCGAAAAGCTGCCGTGACGGGCGGCCGCTTCGAAGGCGCGTAAACCATTGAGCGATGGCAGCCGACGCATCAGACAAGCCCAATTTTTCTTTGGCCTGAGACGGAAATAAACGCGTTTGCACAATGGCTGTCAAACAGTCACCTAGGGCTCACTAGAAAGCTAAAAGGCATGAGCCATGAACGGCGCTTTTAAAGCTATTCCGTCGACCGCGTCGATTCAGGGACAATTATGGAGCGCCGGCGTTGCTGACCGGTCGATGCTGCAGGAGCCACTGCATGGGCCACTCTGGCACGCGAGACTCGAGTCAACTGAGGTCAAGCGCGGCGCCCGGTTTCTGCCAATCGGCGAATTCCGTGTCGGCGGGCTGGTGGATACGAACAACAATTTAGCGACCGGTTGCGGGCGCGCCGCAGCCAGTAATTCCTTCGACGGCAGATTCCTATGAGCCCGTTTCTGATATTCGTCCTGTGCATTGCAATGCTCGGGACGTCGTTTTTGTCCGGTATCTTCGGCATGGCGGGTGGCATGATCCTGATAGGTATCCTGCTCACGCTCATGACGGTCCCCGATGCCATGATGTTGCATGGCGTCACGCAGTTGGCCTCGAACGGGTGGCGGGGGTTCTTGTGGATCAAGCACGTGCGCTGGCATGCGGTGATTTCATACATCGTCGGCTGCACGATCGCTCTGCTGCTGTGGTCAGTGAGCCGCTATGTCCCGAGCAAGCCGATTGCTTTGCTTCTGCTTGGATTAACACCTTTCATGGTCCGTTGGGCACCACGAAGCTATCGACCTAATCCCGAAAGCGCGCGACAGGGTGTGGTCTATGGCGCGGCCTGCATGACGCTCATCTTGCTGACCGGCGTCGCAGGTCCGCTGGTGGATACGTTTTTTCTTGGCGGCAAACTCGACCGGCGCGAGATCGTCGCGACAAAGGCGATATGCCAGATCTTCGGGCACGCTGCGAAGCTTCTCTATTTCGGCGCGCTGATCGACCAGACCGCCTCAATCAATCCAGTCGCCGTCGCCCTGGCAGTCGCCTGTTCAGTGATCGGAACCACTCTTGCCGCGAAGGTGCTGCTCGCCATGACTGATCAGCAATATCGCTCATGGACCAATCGGATTATCACGGGAATTGCGGGATACTACGTTGCGCACGGGACGATTCTGACTGTCTCGACCAGAGTGTTCGCTCAGTAAATCTTGACAATTTATCAATGCGTGCGTTCGGGCCGGCGGCATAAAGACAATCAAAATCTCATCGATGCAAAATAGCGTAAAATCGCGTTGGCCTTGGTGTTCACATCATCCCAAGTAGCCGCGGCATGAACAGCGTCAGACCGGGCCAATAAGTCACGATCACCAGGAATACCAGCATGGTCAGTAGCCACGGCAAGACTGCCACAGCCAGATCGGTGATGCGCATGCCGGCGATCATCGAAGCAACGTAAAGATTGAGGCCAACCGGCGGGTGGCACAGGCCGACCTCCATATTGACGTCGATCACGATGCCGAAGTGGACCAGATCGATACCGAGTCTCTTCGCGGCTGGAGCCAGGATCGGCGCCATGATTAGGATAATCGAAGTCGGCTCCATGAAATTGCCGGCTATCAGCAGCAGCACGTTGACCAGCAGAAGGAACCCAAACCACCCAAGATCCTGAGCCAGGATCCAATCGGCAAGTGCAGAAGGAATATTCTCATTGCTGAGTACGAACGAAAACAAAACAGCGTTGGTGACAATATACAGAAGCATCGCGCTCGTGTTCGCAGCTCTGAGCAACACCCGCGGCACATCTTTGATCTTCAGCGCCTTGTACACGTAGACCGATACGAAGAACGAATAGACGGCTGCCATCGCGGCGGCTTCTGTCGCGGTGAACAAGCCGCTGTAAATCCCACCGATGATGATGACGACGAGCATCAGGCCCCAGACACTTTCCCGGAACGCGTGCCAACTCTCAGCCCAGGTCGCTTTGTGCATTCGCGGATAATTACGCTGCCTGGCGAGAAACCAGGTCACCGCGCAAAGCATCGCCGTCAGCAAAGAGCCGGGCAGCAACCCAGCGACAAATAGTGCGCCGATCGATGTATTCGTGGAGATCGCGTAAATGATCTTCGGGATAGACGGCAGCATCAAAATGCCGAGTGATCCAGCAACCGTTATAATACCGGCGCCAAACCGCATCGGGTAGCCGTGTCTCACCATCTCGGGCAGTACAATCGCCCCGATGGCAGCGACAGTTGCGACGCTCGATCCGCAAACCAGGGCAAACATGGAGCATGCCACGATTCCGGCGAGCCCCAGTCCGCCATGCCAATGTCCGATGATGGAGGTAGCGAAGTCGATCATTCTCCGCGCGACGCCGCCATGCGTCAGGAAGTTGCCGGCCAAAATGAAGAAGGGGATCGCCATAATCTCGAAACTTTCTATGCCGGTGAACAACTTCATCGAAACCGCTTCAATTGGAACCTCTGTCAGCGTGAACAGGAACGTGAGCACGGTGAGGCCAAGCGCGATCGAAACCGGTATACCGGTCAGCATCAGCGCGATCAGGAGCGCGAAGATCGTGGCCGCGCGCAGGGCCTGTGGCAGCACGATGATGCCAGCCTTCTCGCCAAGGCAGACCGTCAGAATCAATATCGGCGCCAGAATCAGGATCAGTCCTAGCGGGCTTGACTTGCGACTGGCGACCTCCGTGGGAGTGGCCGGCGCCGGGTGCAGCGCCGGGACATTTGCCTCGATGCCCTCGACATGTGTCTCATCATGATGCGGAATCTTGCCGGTCCAATAATAGAACCACGCAACCTGCAGGAAGCGGAAGCACATCAGGCCTGAGCCGAGCGGGATCGCGAGGTAGATGAACCACATCGGCGCTTCGAGATCGTTCGATTGCTGGCCGGTCTTGAACATCTCGTTGACGAACGAGCCACCAAACATCGCGATCATGCCGGTGAAAAAAGCGCCGCAGATCAGGCTGAACAGGATCACTTGCTTGCGCGAGCGCGCCGGCACCATGTTCACCAGAAGGTCCACGCCGACATGGATGCCGGTGCGCACTCCGTAGGCAGCGCCGAACTTGGCCATCCAGATGAACATGTAAATGCAAAGTTCTTGCGCCCAGGAGAGGTCGAGGGCGGCAAGCCACAAATAAATATCTTTGAAAATCTCAGGCACGAAGGGCACGCCACGCGCGGCCGCCCATTTCGACAGGTTGATTGAGACGCCTGTCCCGTACCGGTGCAGCACCGCGACGAAGATTAACGCGGTGGCGGCCGCAATCAGGGTGGCGATAAGCCACTCTTCCAAATGGTCGAGCGCCCGGTTGAGGCCTTTGAGCACGAGAATCCCCCCAGTCTCAGCCCGGAACGGCCAGGGAGCGCGAGCGCTCCCAGCCATTTTCTTCTTATTGGTGGCGCGGCAAGCCGGTCGTCAGTTCATCGTGATGTCGAGTTCCTTGGCGATCAGATCGAGCACCTCTTGCCCGACGCGACCTTTGGCCCACTTGTAGGTCGGCGCCATCGCCGTCTGCCAGGCTTTGCGCTGGTCGCCGGTCAGAGTGTGCAGCGTGGTCTTGCCGGACTTTTTGATCTCCGCCAGCGCATCCTCGTTTTCCTTGACCGCGATCGAGTTTGTGTAATCGGTTGCTTCATCCATTGCCTTGTCGAGTTGCTTCCGGATATCGGCCGGCAGTCCGTTCCAGAACTTGGAGTTCACAATCACCGCATATTGCAGATGCGCATGATAGGAGATGGTGATGTGCTTCTGCACTTCATGGAATTTCTGCGTCAGATAATTCGACGCCGTGTTCTCGCAGCCGTCAACCACGCCGGTTTGCAGGGCCTGGTAAACTTCCGAGAATGCCATGATCTGCGGAATCGAGCCGACATCGCGGAAATATTGGTCGGCGATCTTGGAGCCAGAGATACGAACTTTAAGGCCCTGGAAGTCATCGGGCATCAGCAGAGGCCGGTTCGACGACACCATGTGGAAGCCGTTGTCCCAATAAGCCAAGCCGCTAATGCCTTTCGGCTCGAGCTTCTTGAACAGCCACTTGCCGACTGGGCCCTTCATAGCTTTGGCGTAGGCCGCTTCATCCTTGAACAGCCACGGTAGATCGAGCGCCTCGAATTCCTTGGCGCCGAGCGGCGCGAATTTGGCGGTCGAGGGCGCCAGCATCTGCACAGAGCCGAGCTGCAATGCCTCAATCTCTTCCTTGTCCTTGTAGAGGGAAGAGTTGGGATAGACCTCAACCTTCACCTTGCCGTTGGTATATTTCTCGGCGAGCTCCTTGAACTTGAGCGCGCCCTTGCCTTTCGGCGTGTCGTTCGCCACGACGTGACTGAACTTGATGATGATCGGGCTCTGGGCCGAGGCGGCAACCGTGGCCACAAGAACGGCGGCTGCAGCCGCCGCAAGAACTAGCCTTCGCATGAACGTCCCCTCCGGGTTTGTCGGCCCATTTTTCCAGCTGCTCAGGGTACATTAAACTTGTTCCCCATCAAGTGAACCTATGGCCGGCATTGACCCGCAAAATTGTTAAATAGAAAAAGGCAGCGGCCGTTGCCGCTATTGGAATTAAAGCAGAAATCGCGTGGATTTGTTGTGATCGCTCCTTCTGGCACTAAGCGGACAATCCGACCACACCCGCGGTTGTCCGCCATTGGAGTGACAGCGGACCTTGGTCGGCATTGGCACCGATGGATTGGTCGCAAATGACTCAAGCGGACATCGGTTGGCGTCACGCCCCACCCCTTCCGAAGTGCCAGTGAAGAAAAAATAAAACTGATACCTCTGATTAATAGGGGGCCTACCGGGTATGCACCGGACCCAGTTCGGGATTCACCCCCAGCTTGATTGTGCCAAGTGAGCCTTAGTTGGCCGTGACGCAGATGGCATAGACCGTGGCGTTGCCGCTGCCGCCGTTGCTCTTGAAGTGCACCCGCCAGGCGTTATCGCCGTCTGGCCTGGACAAATCTGTGGTGCCGACAAAACTGGGCACGACATGACCGCCGCCGCTAATCACACGCTTGCCGGCAGGACATGTCGCAACGACGACGACGCTGCCATTCCGGGGCAGAGCCCCCCGATTGTTGATTTTCTCATAGCCGGTAACGCCGGCGGGGCCTGCGGGCTTGGTCGTGCCTTGGTGACCGAGTGCCAAGCCGGCGACCAGCGGCCCAACCCACCAAGGCTTCTTGAAAAATTCGATCATGTCCTCATCTTCCAAGCAGAAGTGGGGACTTCAACGCCCAGCGGCTATGTAAGGCGCAATAGTTAATTTTTTTGGTGATGGGGTGGGAAGAGAAAGAAGAGATCTGCCGACAGACATTCCAACCGTAGACCGCCGCATCCCGCGTCGGAACGCGCCGGCGCGCTGCAGCCAATCCGCGCGGAATGCAGGGTTATGCCGCCAGCCGCTGAGCGTGGTTTTCGGCTAGTGCAGATGACGCTTAAACATTGCGTTTGCGCCTGCGTTCTTCAAGCCACGCTTGACCGCCGGTATTAATCCAGCTTGACGCCTCTTCCTCAGAAGACCCTTCGAAGATTTCCTCGGATGGGATACCTTCAAGCACGGCCCATACCGACCAAACCGGGGCATGAGGTGCCTTCCGGACAATCAGTTTTGGTTCGTCTTGGCTCACATGCGCAGTATCTAGAATATCGATCATACAAGCTGAATATGTGTCCTTTGGGGCCGCTTGCAAGTACGGTTGGCGGTCTCTTTTCGTTGTGCCGAGCTACAGTCGCGATCTCTGCTTTTGGCACTTAGCGGACATTCCAACGGTAGCCTCGGTGTCTCGCTAGTGTCCCAAAGCGGACAGCGGGTCTAAGACCGGTCGTGCGCCTTTTCTCACTTCCCACCCGGTTACAAAGTGCTAGGCGACGAGGCCTTTTCCCGCTCGGGTAAGGCGGACATCAAGGCTTGAGGCTGTCATGTCCGCTAATGACCCAAAGCGGACTGCTCGCGCACGCTAGTCCGCCATCACCATCC
>DASWAK010000552.1:0-3300 GCA_036391175.1 Pseudolabrys sp. | reverse complement strand
ACATCCCAACCTTCATTGAGAGCGGCGTGAAGGACTTTACCGCGCAAAGCTATATTGGAATTCTTGCTCCTACGGGTACGCCTGCTCCGATCATTGCGCAGCTGCAGAAAGCAATCGTGGGCGGGCTTGCTAGCGGGTCGGCGCCGGACAAGCTCCGCGACATGGGCTCGGAAATCGCCACGGCCGAGCAGATGACGCCAGACGGTTTCACAAAATTCATCCGCCTCGATTATGAGAATATGCGCGAGGCCTCCAAGCTTGCCGGGATCACGCCGCAATGAGCGGCCTATT
This sequence comes from Pseudolabrys sp., assembly GCA_036391175.1. Classification (GTDB taxonomy): domain Bacteria; phylum Pseudomonadota; class Alphaproteobacteria; order Rhizobiales; family Xanthobacteraceae; genus Pseudolabrys. Next base: position 3,009 of record DASWAK010000552.1, on the reverse strand, counting down.
GCCGCCAGGTGCTTGCGATTGTCACTGCCACGTGTTCGGTCCAGCCGCGCGCTTTCCTTATGCGGAGCCGCGCAGCTACACGCCGGACGACGCGCCGCTCGAAGCCTATCTCGCGTTGCTCGACCGCCTCGGCTTCGATCGTGGTGTGCTCGTGCAACCAAGCGCTTATGGCCGCGACAACCGCGCTATGCTCGACGCGCTGGCGCGTGCGCCTGAACGGTTGCGCGGCGTTGCAGTCGGTGGCGCCGAGCTGAGCACGGCGACACTCAAACAATGGCACGCGGCCGGTGTGCGTGGCTTGCGCGCTAACGAATTCCGCCGCGATGGCAGGCCTTATTACCAAAACGGTGTGACGCTTAACGACATCGAGCCGCTGCTGCCATCAATGGCCGATCTCGGCTGGCATCTACAATTATGGATCGACGCGCGCGATCTGCCCGAGCTGTTGCCCGCACTCGCACACGTGCAAGTGCCAGTGATTGTCGATCATATGGGCCGCATGGAGCACCATCATGGCACTAGCCATCCAGGCTTTCAGGCCTTGCTGCGCGGCGTCAGCGAAGGCCAGCTGTGGTCGAAATTATCTGGCACTTACCGGCTGGGTGCTACGGCGCCAGATTATGCAGAAGCTCGTCCGTTCCACGACGCACTTGTTGCCGCCAATCCGCAGAACCTTGTCTGGGGCACCGATTGGCCGCATCCGCGCCCAGAGGGGCCGGTGCCGGACGCGGCTCGTCTATTAAAGGTGTTTCTCGACTGGACGACACCCGAAAACCGGCAGGCGATTCTCGTCGACAATCCGTCGCGATTATACGATTTTCGCGACACTGGCGCACCTCGTTGCGATTAAGATTGGCTTCGTTTCGCAAAACCTACAGTTTTGCGCACGCAAGCCCGGAAACCGATGCGCTAGTTTCGACATGGCCGTAGGCTAAGCCGCCCGTCGCGTAAATGAAGCGCACGCCGGGGCCGCCCGTTCTCGCCGAGGAATTCGATACCGGCGGCTTTCAAATGCGCCAACAAAATCTGCGTCTAGTGCCGCTAAAACCCGAAAATTCGCTCGGCATTCTTTCCTGCGATCCGCCGTGCCTGGTCGGCTGGCAGCGTATTCACACGCGCGAGGCAGCCGGCCATGTCGCCAATATTGTGCGGGTAATCGGAGCCATAAAGGACATTGTCGACCGAGCCAGCGACCTTGAGGCAGAGTTCGAGTGCGTCCTGCTCATAGACGACGGTGTCATAGTATAGCCGCTGCAGATAGCTGCTCGGCTTATCCTTGATCGCGGCAGAGCAGGCCGGGATTTTCTCGTGACAGATGTCGAAGCGCCCCGCGAGATAAGGGAGTGCGGCTCCGCCATGGGCAGCGATGAACTTTACGTTTGAATACTTGTCGAGGAAACCGGAGAAGATCATGTGCGCGAAGGCTAAGGTCGTATCGAACATAAATCCGACCGGTGGGATGAGATTGAACGTTTCCATGTGCATTTCGCGCACGCCTTGCGGCGCCGTGGGATGAACAAGCACTGGAAGCTTGAGCCGGTCGATGTCGGACCAAACGGACGCAAATTGCGGATCGATGAGATCCTTGCCGTCGATCGAACCTAGCACCATGATGCCGACGGCGCCGTTCTTAATCGATCGCGCGAGCTCCGCCTTGGCATCTTCAGCGTATTGCCAGGGCAGCGAAGCAAACCAGCGGATACGGTCGGGCCTGGCGCGCTGCTGCTCTGCCATTGAATCATTGACCATGCGTGCGGCACGCAGACTGACTTCACGCCCGCCCCAGAAGACATTGGGGCAGGTGAGCGAAACGACAGCAATATCCACTTTCGCCTTGTCCATGTTCTGGATGCGCAGATCATAGTCCCACATGCCTGGCATCAGCGTCATGAACGGCGCGTCATAGAGATGCACGGCTTCCTGATTGGCCGGCGTTTTCTTCACGCTGTACTTGCCGCCACCGTGGTCGCGAAGCAGCTCGATCCAATCGAGCGTGAGCATATGGGTGTGAATGTCTATGACTGGCATGGGATATGGCTGTTTGAGAAGTTGTTGTTGGCTGTCTATTTGTCGGGCATGCATGCCCGGCAAGCGTTGCGAATCGCGGCGACCCGGCGTGAAGACCGTCAGTCGACGCCGGCGCCGGATTTCTGTACCACTTTGCCCCAGCGTGCAATTTCCGCTTTGACGAAGGTGTGCAAGTCGGCCACCGGCGGCGTCACGACGGGGATCATTCCGAACTGCCTGATTTTTCGCTCGACCTCGGGTTGCTCCTCGATCTCCTTAATCGCATCGTGCAAATTGTCGACCACCGGCTTCGGTGTCCCGGCAGGTGCGACCAGCATCTGCCACGCAACCGCTTCGAAACCCGGAACCGCGTCAGCGATCGGAGGCACGTCCGGCAGTTCCGGAACGCGCGTATCGGAGGATACTCCGAGCGCACGGACGCGACCGTCGCGGATCAAGTTGAGCGATGGCGCGAGGTCGACGAACATGACGGCAATAACGCCGGCCATCACGTCTGTCAGCGCCGGCACGCTGCCCTTATAGGGAACATGCACCATATCCGTGCCGGTCATGGTCTTGAACAGCTCCATGTAGAGATGGTGCGGTGACCCGGGACCGGAGGTGCCGAAGGAGAGCTTATTTGAGTGTTCCTTGGCGTATTTTACCAATTCCGCGGTCGTGTGCACCGGAAGCGCAGGATTGACGACCAGCACGAACGGCACCTTTGCGACAAGCGCCAGAGGCACGAAGTCTTTGGCTGGGTCGTACGGCAGCTTCTTATGCAGCGTCGCATTAATGGCGAGCGGCGTGCTCGTGCCCATCAAAAGCACATAGCCGTCAGGTGCCGCTTTGGCGGCCGCATTTGCGGCGATCACGGTGCCGCCGCCGGGACGATTCTCCACTACAAAAGGTTTTGCAAGCCGTTCCGAGAGCGCTTGGCCGAGCATCCGCGCCAGAATGTCGGTCGCACCCCCCGCCGCATAGGGACACAGAATGGTCACG
>DASWAK010000551.1:0-1687 GCA_036391175.1 Pseudolabrys sp. | reverse complement strand
GGGTGCCGTCCTGCTTCTCCGGCGGACGCAGAATAGTGAAATGCACTAGGTCAACGGAGGCGTCGGACTTGAGCAAGTTGCGCCAGGTGCGCTCGCCGGCATGCGGCTCACCGGAGACCAACAGCACGCGTAGCTTGTCGCGCACGCCGTCGATTGAGACCACCGCGCGGTTGTTCACCTGCGTGAGCTCGTCATCGACCGGAGACACTTCTATTTCGACAATATTCGATCCCGCATGTGGAATTGGTACGTTGAGCTTGACCTCAGTGTGCACGGTGACCGTGCGCGTATCCAGCACCTCGCCGTCGCGTCGAACGGTGACTTCGGCGGTGCCGATTTTGATGCCTTGATCCTCGATGCGGAAGCCGATGGTCTGCGATTGTCCAACAATGCCGAAACGCGGCGTCTGCGTAAGCACGACGCGGCGATCGATCTCGTCCTTGTGGCCGGTGACTAGCGCATGGAGCGGCGTGGCAAATCCCAGTGCAGAGGCGTCTGCTGGCACATCATGCACGCGGCCATCGGTGATCAGGATGGCGCCGGCCACGCGGTCTGGTGGTACGTCGGCGAGTGTAGACGATAAAGCTGAGAACAGCCTGGTACCATCGGTTTCGCCGTCGGCAGCGCCGGCTTCGGCGGCGCGTACTTCAAGGCCCGGAATACGCTTGAGCCGTTCGACAATCGCAGCGCGTGCGGCTTCCGTTTGCTGGGCGCGGTCGCCGAAGCTCTGACTTGGACTCTTGTCGACAATGACGGCTGCGACTGAAGGGATCGGGTCGCGGTCTTCGCGGGTGAGCGATGGGTTTGCAAGTGCGAGCACCAGCAGGCCCAATGCCGAGGCACGTAACGGCGCTCCGCGGCTCCGCGCGATAAGCAGCACTACCGAGATCAAAACGGCCACGGCAAAGGCAGCCCACACTAAGTAGGAGGGCACCAAGGGAGCAAAAGAGATGCCAAGGTTCACCAATGGGCTCCTATTGCCCCAGCCGTTCGAGCAGCGCCGGGATGTGCACCTGGTCGGCCTTGTAGTTGCCAGTCAGCGCATACATCACAATGTTAACGCCGGCGCGGAAGGCAAATTCGCGTTGACGCGCTTCGCCCGGCACTAGCGGAAGCATTGGTTGTCCATCTGGGCGCATCGCCCAGGCACCGGCGAGATCATTCGAGGTAATCAGGATAGATGAGACGCCATCGCCCGCACGTGCTGGACGGCTTTGTTCTTCATCTTCATTATCTGCAGGCAGTGCCTCGACCCAGAGCTGCCCGGTGGTGAAGCGGCCGGGAAAATCCCGCAGCAGGAAGAACGTCTTGGTCAACACGTGGTCGTGCGACACTGGCTCGAGCTCGGGAATGTCGAGCGAGGACAGGATCGCGCGCAGCGCAACCATGCCGGGCCCGCGCATTTCGCCGCCAGGGCCGGCCGGGGCGTCCACGGCATCGCGCGTGTCGAATAAAACGGTGCCGCCACGCTTCATGTAGGCATCGATTTTTTCGAGCGCAGCCTGCGAGGGCTTCGGCGCGCCCGGCGATATCGGCCAATAAATGAGCGGGAAAAAGGCAAGCTCATCGCGCGCCGGATCGAGCCCGACGGGATCGAGGGCTTCCAGGGCCGTGCGCTGCGCCAGAAACAGCGTGAGCCCCTGCAAGCCCGCCTTGCTGATCTCGTCGACGGCGGCATCGCCGGTAA
>DASWAK010000550.1:0-1500 GCA_036391175.1 Pseudolabrys sp. | reverse complement strand
TAATCGAGAGCTTTCAGTATCCGCGGAAAGGTCCCGGCATGATGTGGGAAGCTGCGGCGCGCAAGGTGAGGCATTACGGCGGCAAGGTGCTGATGGGTCGCGAATTGCAAAAGTTGGCGTTCGATTCGAACCGCAAGATTTGGCACATCGAGGTGTCAACCGCCGAGGGCGGCCGCGAGGTGTACACGGCTCGGCACATCGTTAGCTCGGCGCCTATACGTGAATTGATGGAAAAGATCACACCGCGACCAATTTCGTGTCTTCACGCGCGCGAACTGCGGTATCGGGATTTCCTCACGGTTGCGCTGATGGTGAAGAAGCCTGACCTGTTTCCCGACAACTGGATTTACATTCATGATCCCGCGGTCAAAGTCGGCCGCGTGCAGAACTTCCGATCGTGGTCGCCCGAAATGGTGCCAGCGGGAATGAGCTGCCTTGGACTTGAATATTTTTGCTTCGAGGGCGACATGCTCTGGAATACCGCCGACGACGACTTGATCGCGCTGGCCAAGTTTGAAATCGGCCGAATCGGCCTCATTGATGCCGCTGATGTCGTCGATGCCTGCGTGGTGCGCCAAGCCAAGGCCTATCCGGTCTATGATGACAGCTATCGCGACAATGTAGCCATGATCCGTCTCGATCTTGAGACGAACTATCCGACGCTTCACCTCATCGGCCGCAACGGCATGCACAAATACAACAATCAGGATCACGCCATGATGACCGCCATGCTCACGGCGCGTAATATCTTGGCCGGCGAACGTTTTTACAACGTCTGGGATGTCAACGAGGATGCTGAATATCATGAAGCAGGCTCGTTCGGTGTCAAGGAAGCTTTGCAAAGCGAGCGTCTTGTGCCGCAGCAGGTCAAGCGGATTGCGAACAGCCGCTGACGAAACGAAACAGTAAGCTATGTTTCGGATAAGCGACAATTCAAGATTGTGCGGCAGTGTCAGTTCGGGGCGGCGCGTCGCCGTCCGGCCGCAGCTCGCAGCGCAGCGAGCGACCATGCGTAACAGGACCACAAGCGCTCGTACAACGCCCCTTGCTGTCTATTGGGGCGTGGCAATTGCCTGCGCATTTGTCTTAGTCCCTCTCCCTGAGCCTTCTGGGCTGACGGCCTACTTCTTCGCGAGCCAGGACCGTTATGGGATCGCAGCAGCCGCGCTGGTTATCGGTGTAGCCGACTTAGTTGCGTGTCGAACGCGGTGGCCTTCGGACCTGTTTGCGCGACTCGGCGCGAGCCAAGTCACTTTGTTCGCAATTGCTATTTCGGTTACCGCGATCGCGGCCGCGGGCACATCGTTGGTCTTCAGCTCGACTCCTATCGCCTATGACGAAGTCCAGGCCGTATTCGACGCCCAGGTTTTTTTAGGCGGGCATCTCGCGGCTCCGGTTGCAGAAGAGTGGCGGTCCTTTTTGCCAGCGCTGGGCCCGATGTTCTTCCTCCAGATACCCGGCAACGTCGCTTGGATTTCCGCCTACTGGCCAGTGCACGCT
>DASWAK010000549.1:0-7359 GCA_036391175.1 Pseudolabrys sp. | reverse complement strand
ATCTAACGGACACCGATGAAAGCTCAAACAAGAGCTTGCTCGAAACACAGCTGTTGGGAAGGAAGAAAACCGCTGCGATCGAGATAGGCGAGCAGATCATGGTCTTGCCAGTCGACCTCGGTACGCACCTTCTCGACACGCAGCGTGCCGAGGTTCGTTAGTAATTGCGAGACCAAAGCGCGGCCAACGCCTCTGTTCTGGTAATCCGGATCGACACCGATCGTGTCAATGACCGCTGTGGTTTCGATGCGGCCGAATTCGCCGAGGTCAACCCGCGCCATAATGAACCCAACAGGCACGCTGTCGAGTTCGGCCACCAGCGAGACGCGGACGTCCGATTCAGTCAGGGCGTCAGTTAGCTTGCGTTGGAAATACTCGGCCCGATCGCGACCAGTGATTCGCCGATCGATCCCCACCAGCGCATGCAGATCGCCTTCGGCCATCGAACGCACCGGTATCCGGTCGCGCGCAAGCGGCCCGTAATCTGCGGCAGCCTGCCCGCTGTAGTTGATTTCGGCGGCCTCCCCCACATGTTGCGGGATGGTGATGCCAATGCTTCGCGCCATAGCCGTAACTCCTGTCGTCACTCGCCCTCGATCGGCTCGGCCAACGGTGTCAGGACGGAACGTTCCAGCACCAAGCGCGACGCCAGCGCGAAGCCGGATGCATCGAAGAATCGCAGCAAGCCATGATTGGTCCACTCGGCCTGTGATTGCAGCGATTGCACTTTCTTCTCACGCATGGCCTTCGTGAGCCCGTCCATCAGTGCATGGCCAACGCCGCGCTCCTGGCTGTCATGCGCAACACCGACCGCGTCGAGCGTAGCAATGGCCCGGTCACGGCCGAATTCGCCGCGCAGGATGCGGGCGAAGGCAAAACCCACAAGCGCGCCGTTGCGGGTGACGCCGACATGAACGAAATCTTCCGGGTGCCGCTTGGCGTGAGCCAGCCGTTTCTCAAAAAAACGGCGGCGCGGCTCACCCACGTGCGCCGAATCGATGGCGATGACGCGTTCAAGATCTGTCGAACGTAACGGGCGGACCGTGTTGTCCGTGGTCACGGCAGCATCGTTCATGCAAATGCCTCACATATTTTCGACGTATTCCTGGTAGAGTCGGGCTTCGGTTTCGGCGTCCATGTTGTCTTCAAGCATTGGCAGCAATGCCATGTCTTCTTTTTGAGCGTGCGGCACCAGACAATCGTTCAGTTGCTGTCCGAGATGGCGGAATTCGGTCCAGCGCGCGGCATCGAAACCCTTCGTGCGGACGTCGCCGATAAGCTTGACCAGCGCGGCGCCGATGGGACGGATGATCGTGTGCTCGTAGGTTAGGTGCGCGCCTATTCCCTTATTGCCCGCCTCGCTGAGGTAGGGAAACAACTCCGCCTCCTCGAAGGCAAAATGACGCTCGACCTCGCCCGGTAACTCGGCGGCGAGGTCATTCAAGAGCTTCGCCACCATCGGATCCTTCGCGTCCGGAGCGTCGTCCCGGTGGCGCGCGATGGTCTGCGTCAGCCGCTCCAGGAGGGCGATGACGGCGGCGTGCTCCTCGTGTAACTTTTGGCAAACGCGGTTATCAAAATTCATGGCTTAACCGTGCAAACTCTCGTACTTGGCGAGCAGCTCCTCTTTCGATTCGTTCCAGTCCGGATTCGGCTCGATGCAATTCGCCGGACAAACCAGTTTGCATTGCGGCTCATCCTCGGCGCCCACGCACTCCGTGCATTTCAGCGCATCGATGACGTAGATCGGATTGCCAGCGGTGATGGCCTTGTTCGGGCACACTGGTTCGCATGCATCGCAAGCCGTGCAGGCATCGGTGATCATCAGGGCCATAGCGTCATCTCCTCATATTCTCATGCTGCCGCCGGCACCCGCTTGGCGGCGGCAAGTTTTTCAAACCGAAACGCACCCCACAAAGCAGCGCCGATCGCTCCGGCATACATCGAATCCAGATGGCTGCGGACCGCGACCTTCATATCCTTAATGTGCGAGATATCCTCCTCGAGGGCGGCGACCAGTCCTTTGTCGAGGGCGAGTCCGCCGGTCACCATCACCGCGCCATCGACCACCCCGATCGATTTCAGTAGCTTGGATAGCCGGGCCGCCATTGAAAGGTGGATGCCCTTCAGGATATTCGGCGTCGTAATGCCGCGCGAAACCATGTTGATCACGTCGGTCTCCGCGAGCACGGCGCAAATGCTGCTCACGACCTCGGGATTGTCGCCTTGGCGCGAAAGCGCTCCGATCTCTTCCTGCGCGATACCGAGATAACGGGCGATGTTCTCAAGGAATTGCCCCGAGCCCGATGCACATTGGCTCGTCATCTTGTAGCTGAGGACTTTGCCGCGTCCATCGATCTGGATTGCACGGCCGTGCAGCGCGCCGATGTCGAGCGCCGCGCGCGATTCCGGATCGAGGTAGATGGCGCCGCGCGCATGGGTTGTCATCGAATAGAAATGGCCGGTATGGAACGGTACGCTTTCAGCTTCACCCGTGGTTGCAACATAATTGACATCTTCAGAGCGAAGTTTTGCGTCTTCGAGCACGGCGTCATAGGCGACGCGGGCCAGTTCCATTGGATCGCGTTGCCGGATGCGCATTACGTAGCGCGACAACCAGGTTTCCTCGCCGTTCTCGACCTTGAACAGCGCCGCCTTGATCGTGCTGGTGCCGATGTCGATTCCCGCCGCAATGGTCATTGTTCGCTCCCGTCCACCTGTCCCATATGCGCCCGGCGCGCAAACTCCGCCGCCCCGAGGGCGCCGGTATAGATCGAGTCCGGGTTGATATTGATCACGACTTCCCCGTAATTTTCCTTGATGACCTTCCTGAGCTCACGCACCGCAGCCTCGTTCTTGGCAACGCCGCCGGTAAAGGTGAATTCATTGGTGACCCCGCCCGAGCGCGAGATGATGGAGATCGCGCGCAAGATGATCGCGCGGTGCAGCCCGGCTAGAATGTCTTCGCGCTTTTCCCCGAGCGAAAGCCGGTCACGTAACTCGGCGCCAGCGAACACGGTGCAGGTCGAGTTGATCCTTGCCGGCTTATCCGACTTCATGGCCATAGGACCCAATTCGTGCAGGCCCATGTTCATCTCGTCGGCGATGTAGCCAAGATATCGTCCGCAGCCCGCCGCGCAGCGGTCGTTCATCTGGAAGTTTGCAACGATCCCGTTCTCGTCGATCTGAATGCCCTTGGTGTCTTGACCGCCGATGTCGAGCACGGTGCGTGTCTGCGGATACATCAGGTGGGCACCGAGGCCGTGGCACAGGATCTCCGAGCGAATATGCTCCTTGGAGAACGGCAGCGTCACCCGGCCATAGCCGGTGCCGACGAGATAAGTTTCCTCCAAGTCGACGGCGAGCGCATCCTCGATCATCTTCTGGATGTCGGCCACCGCCGATTTAACCGAATCGTCAGTTTTCAGCACGCGTCCGAGCGCCCGCCGGAACTTATCGCTCAACTTGCCCGCCGGCGGCCGGTTCTCCACCTCGATAATCGACTTGTCGTAGACATTGAGAAGCAGGTCGTAGGGAAGGTTCGCTGCGCGCGCGACCTCTTCGGCATGGCTGTGGTAGCGCGATCCCGCGATGTCTCGAAAGAAGTCGGATTTGCGTTTGGCGCCAGGCGCATAAAGCTCGGGCGCCTCCGTGCGCAAACGCCGGAACACCTCACCGAGCGATTCCTTCACACCGGACGCGACCTTGGCGAAGCGCTCACCTTGGATTTGGCCGATGCAGGTCTGCTCGAGATCGTCAAGCTGTTCGAGAAACTGCTCGAGACGAAAGGCTCGTTCGAGCGTGCCGAGGAACGTGTCGAGATCGATTAGCGCATGGGCGTCGGTCAGCGCCCGGCGGAACAGCGTGAACTGCCCGTCGACGCGCGCCTCCTGACTCGCCACGCGCGCGGCAGTGGCATAATTCGAGCGCGAATTGGTGATGCCGTGACCGATCACCTTGCGATCTTCGTCGAGGAGGACAGCCTTGGTTGTCGTCGAACCAAGATCAATGCCGACGAAAGTCTTCATGCATTCCTCCTCACGCCGCCGCGTCCACGCCAGCACGTTTCTGATCGATCATCTGGAAATAGCTTTCGAGGCGGTTTTTGATGTTGGCCGCCGAGAAGTAGCGCGGGTCGACCAGGTCGGATTCCACGAATGCCGCCGGCTTGCCGGTGCGCTTCTCGACCTCGCGCATCATCAGCAGCTGTCCAGCCGAGAAGCTGTTGCAGCTCTTGATAGAGTTGATTAGCAGACCATCCGCCTCGTATTCATTGATGTAGTTGACCAGCATGTCGATACGCATCGGCAGGCTGCGGTTGGTGTAGACGCCGAGGCAATATTCGGCCAGCGTCTCCAATGGATTTTCTGGATCGTGGCGGAAACCGAAATCGTAGACGCCGCCGACCTTGGTGTAGCTCGACGCGACGACAACCGCGCCTTCGTCATAGAACATCTTCCAGAACTGGCGGAAACTGGTGTAATTGGGCGGCCCCTCGACCACCAGCCGGTACTTCTCCTTGCCCATGTCGCCATCGGGCGTGACCGGCCCCAAGCCTTTGGCCAGCCGGTCCTCGACCTCTTCGCGCAGGAACTTGTAATAATCCACCGCGTCCTGGGTGCCGCGGAAGGCGCCGAAGATCGGCCCGATGTAATAGATGCCGCCGAAATAGGCGTCGATCGGCGACGGTTTGGATTTGGCGCTTTGCAGCACGCGGACCAGATCGTCCTCGGCCTTGGTCGACTTCTTCAGGTATTCACGCAGCCGGTCGATATCGAACTTAACTCCGGATACGCGCTCAAGCGTGGGGATGACCTCGTCCTTCAGCTGCTTCACCATGTAGTCGATCATGTTTTTGGTAATCTTGCCGTCGCCCATATAGGGCGTGTGCAACATGATCGTCTCGCACTTATACTGCTCGCGCAGGAGCTCGAACCACTTCATGAAGGTGAAGCAGCCGGTATAGGAGAGCAGCAGCACATTGGGATCAGGAAATTTCTTGCCGTTGGGGGCAAGATTGCCCTTGGCCATCATGCCGATATCCGACTTTACGTAGGTGCAGACGTCCTCCGAATGGCCGATCTTCTCCGCTTCGAGCACGTAACTGCCGCTCACGCGCCGCAGTCCGTTCTGGATAGCATTGACCTCCGGCAGATTGTTAACGAGGTCGAAACACATGATCAGCTCGTTGAGATTGCCCGGCACGAAGGTGGCGGCTACTTTGGCGCCGGTCTCGTGCGCGCTGGTCAGCCGATCGTAATGCGCGGCCATCATTTCCTTCTGCTTCACCATGGAAGCGTCCTTGACGACCTCCTTCACCGGCGCCCGGGAGGTGACAATCTTTGTCTGCGTCGTCATGCTCCGCTCCATAGTTTGATTGAATCAGCGAATGTGCCGGCCTGCTCTCGGATCGGCTGCATCTGGCCTGAGTTTTCGGCGTATTTGAACGCGATGTAAGGGATGCCGGCTTCCTTGAGCACGTGCTGCAGCATTGGCCGCTCGAGCAAAGCTGGATCGCAGAAACTTGGTGCAGCGAAAATAACGCCTTCCGCCGCCGTACGTTTGACCGCGCGGACGAGATGCTGCCCCTTTTCCTTTTGGCTGGGTTCGTACTTGGCCGCCGTCGACTCGGAATGATGTAGGAATGCGAGAGACAGATTCTGGAGCGGATCGCCCTCGACCTCGACGTCGCCGGTGAGCCAGCGGGTGACCAGTAGCAGATCGTCGTCCACCACGTAGCAGCCAGAAAGTTCGAGCGACTTGATCAAGTTGAGCGGTGGCTGCTCACAGAACATGCCGGTCAGCACGATGCGACAATTGTCGCGCATCGGCCGCTCTTCGGCGCGGGCTGCGGCAAGATAATCGCGCAACATGCTGGTATGCTCCTCGACCGGGAGCACAAGACCGGCGCGAACCATCAGATAGACCTCGGCGGCGGGTGCCTGCCACGGCCGCTCCGCCCTGAAGGTGTAGAGATCGCGCACCAATCGGCGGTTCTCGTTATAGACCGCGATCGAGTGCCGAAGCTCGTCGTCGGCTATCGGCTTGCCACGCAACTCGCCGAGATCGTGACGCAGCTCGGCCAGCTCGTTGACGTAGAAATTTCCCCCAATATCGTCCCGATAGTTCTGCGGAACGTCAAAATAATGGGAATAGACGTGGGGGAACATCATCTTCCACATACCGGACAGATTGCGAATCACGTCGCAGATCGACGGGAACAACATGCCGTCGACGAAATCGATACGGCCGGACACGCCAAGTTCAATGGTCGAGCGCGGAATGCGGCAGATATAGCTCTGGTAATAGGCGTCGCCGTGGATAACTTCGAGCTGATCGCCGCCGCCAACGATGCCGAGCGGCAGCATCCCGGCGGCGTGAATGATCTCACGCGGCACGTAGATCGGCATGTAGCCAATCACCTTACGGCCGGGCTTCGCGGCTTTCCATTCGCGCGCGGAAGTGAATGAAAGATCCTCGAACAGTGCGCTCGCGCGTGCGACGATGCCGGCCGTAGCCGAGGGGTTCAACGATGTTGCCATTGTGCCGACCTCTTCGCGATAAAAGCTTCGAGACCGGCCACCGCATCGTGGGTGGCCATGAGCTCGTCGAGATAAAGCCGCTCAACGGCGCGGATCTTGTCTTTGACGCGCGCGACGTAGTCGAGCCGCGCCGCTTTGACTGCGTAGCGTAATGAACTCGCGCTTTTTGGCTTCAGATGTTCTTCGAAATAGGCGAGCGCGGCATGCTCCGGATCGGCGACCGCTTCATGGGCGATGCCCATTGCCGCCGCTTGCGCGCCGGTGATGCTGCGGCCGGACACCAGCAGATCGAACGCGCGCTGCGGGCCGACCAGTTCCGGCAACAGGCAGGAGGCGGCCGGCGCGAACACGCCGAGTTTCATTTCCGGCTGGCCGAGATTGGCATCCGGAGCAACGAACATGAGATGACCGGCCAGCGCGAGCTCGAGGCCGCCGCCGAGACATTGGCCTCGCACCGCCACCAGCAGCGGCACCGGCGATTCGACCATGCGCAGGACCAGGCGATGCAGCCCGGCCAGCATGGCGACGCATTGACCCGGCAGATGTTCCTCAACGCTGGCACCGAAACTGAAATGCGGCCCCTCGGCATCGAGCAGCGCCGCGCCGAGTTGGCCGTTACCGAGATGCTCCGCCAGCGCCTGATCGACCGCCGCGATCATGGCGGCATCGACCAGATTGGCCTTCGGCCGGTCGAACCGCAGCCGCAGCAAGCGACCGTCCGCCTCGTGCCAGATCTTGAGCGGCTGGCTCACAGCTAGGACCTCGCCCGCGGCATGATGCTTTCGGTGAGCTCGTCGCTCCACCGCTTATTCTCGGC
>DASWAK010000548.1:0-11869 GCA_036391175.1 Pseudolabrys sp. | reverse complement strand
AAAGCCCCTAAGATCGACCCGCAAGAGCAGGCCCGCATCCTGTCCGAGGCGCTGCCCCACATGCAGCGCTACGACGAGGAGATCGTCGTGGTGAAATACGGCGGGCACGCCATGGGCCAGGAACAGATGGCGCGCGACTTTGCCCGCGACATCGTCCTGCTCGAACAGACGGCTATCAATCCGGTGGTCGTGCATGGTGGTGGGCCGCAGATCGAGGCCATGCTCAAGAAGCTCGGCATCAAGTCCGAATTTGCGGCCGGCTTGCGCATCACGGACGCGGAGACCGTTGAAATTGTGGAGATGGTGCTGGCCGGCTCGATCAACAAGCAGATCGTCGGCTACATCAATGCCGCGGGTGGCAAGGCGATTGGCTTATGCGGCAAGGACGGCAATATGGTGCAGGCGCGCAAGGTTAGCCGCACCGTGGTCGATCCCAATTCTAACATCGAAAAAGTCGTCGATCTCGGCTTTGTCGGTGAGCCGGAAAAAGTCGACCTCACCATGCTCAACCAGGTGATTGGCCGCGAAATGATCCCCGTTTTGGCGCCGGTGGCGACATCCGCCAATGGCGGCACGTTCAATGTAAATGCCGACACATTCGCAGGTGCGATTGCCGGCGCCCTGAAGGCCAAGCGTTTGCTGCTGCTCACCGATGTGCAGGGTGTACTCGACAAGTCGAAGAGCTTGATTGCGGAATTGTCAGTCGCCGACGCGCGCAAGCTGATCGCTGATGGCACCATTTTCGGCGGCATGATCCCCAAGGTCGAGACCTGCATCTATGCGCTCGATCAAGGTGTGGAGGGCGTCGTCATCATGGATGGCAAGGTTCCACACGCCGTGCTGCTTGAGCTGCTGACCGATCACGGTGTCGGCACGCTGATGCACCGCTGACGGTTCAATCCGCTCATTCCCGCGCAAGCAGGAATCCAGTGGCCAAAAAGCTCTGAGTTAAAAGAATGTGCTCTGGGTCCCCGTTTGGCAGGGAACGATTGGGCAGGGTAATGATTCCCTGCCCTTCGGATGCCGACTAGCATAGCGGCATGATTCGCGGTTTCATCTCGACGATTGCCGCGTCAACCGCCCTGCTGGCCGCTACGCAGGCACGAGCCGAACTCACGCTGTGCAATCGCACCAGCTACCGGATGGAAGCGGCGATCGGCCTCGAAAAGCGCGCCAATGTCGCCACGCGCGGCTGGTTCCGCCTCGATCCCGGTCAATGCCGACAAGTGCTCGAGGGTCCACTCGATGCCGACATGGTCTACGTGCATGCACGCACGCCACCGGTGTACGGTAGCGCGCCACTGCCGCAAGACGGGCAAGCCGAGTTCTGCGTCCGTGCCGGCGATTTCGATATCGCCAATGCTCGCGGTTGCCCGGCGAGCCAACAGGCGTATTTCAGCGCCGCCAAGCCGTCCGACTCGCCGAAAGGGCCGGTGGTCAATCTCGCGGAAGAATCCGATTACGACGACGTGCAAGCGCGGCTTGCTGGCATCCAGCGGCTGCTGGTGATCGCCGGCTACGACGCCTATCCGATTGACGGTGTGCAAGGCAGCAAAACGCAAGCCGCGGTCACAAAATTCCTGAACGACCGCAAGCTCGCCGCTGATGCGGTGTCGGCACCGAATTTCTTTGACTCTCTGATCGAGGCCGCGCGTAACCCGGAAGGTATCGGCTTCTCCTGGTGCAACGATACCAGATACGCGGTGATGGCCTCGCTAGGTATCGTCGAAATGGGTGCGATCGTTACACGCGGCTGGTATCGCGTAGAGGCCGGCCAATGCGTACGGCCGGACCTGCGCGGCGATCCGCACCGGCTTTACAGTTATGCGGAAGCTGTCGACGCCAATGGCCGTGCAATTAAGCGCGGCGATGTACCCCTCGCCTGGGGCGGCACGGTCGCGCTTTGCACACGCGACGGCCGCTTCGAGCTCGCCGATCACAAGGACTGCCCGTCGCGCGGTCTGAATTCCGCTGGCTTTGCCGTCATCGATATAGGCAGCCAGCCGACAACGACCGTGCGGTTCAAGGAACCATAGGCCGTGCCGACAAGCTCTCGTCCCGCGCCGCGTGATTTCGGCCACGTCGAAACGTGGGTGTTCGATCTCGACAACACGCTCTACCCGCACCATCTCAATCTCTGGCAGCAGGTGGACGACCGCATCCGTATCTACGTCTCCGAATTTCTGAAAGTGTCGAAGGAAGAAGCGTTCCGTTTACAGAAGGATTATTACAAGCGCTATGGCACGACCATGCGCGGGATGATGGCCGAGCATGGCATGAAGCCAGACGGCTATCTGGAATTCGTGCATCAGATCGATCATTCGCCGCTGGAGCCGAATCCGGCGCTCGGCGCCGCGCTTGAAAAGCTTCCGGGGCGCAAGCTCATCCTCACCAACGGTACTCGCAGGCACGCGGACGCGGTGATGCAGAAGCTCGAAATCCACCAGCAATTCGAAGACGTGTTCGACATCGCTGCTGCCGATCTCGACCCCAAACCGTTGCCACAGGTGTATCAGCGTTTTCTGTCCCGGCATGGCGTCGATGCTGCGAAGGCGGCAATGTTCGAAGATCTGGCGCGCAACCTGGAAACGCCGCATGCCCTCGGCATGACGACCGTGCTCGTAGTGCCGGTACGTCAGCGCGAGGTGTTTCGCGAAGCCTGGGAACTGGAAGGGCGCGATGCGCCCTATGTCGATCATTTGACCGACGATCTCGTCGGATTTCTCGAACAGATTGTGCGGCGCTGATCAGGCGGCCGGGATCACCTGCTGCATCAGGATAGCCAGCCCGATACCGGCAATGCCAGCGCCGACAAATCGCACCGGCGACAGATTAGGCGATCGTTGTGCAAGACCGCGTGCAATCTTTGCCGCACCAAGC
This sequence comes from Pseudolabrys sp., assembly GCA_036391175.1. Classification (GTDB taxonomy): domain Bacteria; phylum Pseudomonadota; class Alphaproteobacteria; order Rhizobiales; family Xanthobacteraceae; genus Pseudolabrys. Next base: position 8,989 of record DASWAK010000548.1, on the reverse strand, counting down.
GCGATCGCGCATTGAATGAGCGCAAGGCCAAGCAGATAGGCGTAGAGCGGTGTCGACTCGGCGCCGTAAATCGATTCGCCGAGAGCATAGCCGTGGATAACACCGACCATCGCGAAAAGCACAAGCGCGGCGCCCGCCGGCATCTGCTGGTGGCAAAGCATCAGCGCGCCTAGTGCGATCACGGTGAGCGCCACCAATATTTCCGCGCCCGGCACCGTAGCGCCGTGCAGATGCAGCGCGACACCGGCCATCATTGGCAGCACGAATGCGACGACGAGGGCTGACGCCGCCCGGTGGGCCGCAGCGAGACAGCCGACCGCCGCCACGGCAGCAAAGTGGTCCAGGCCAATGATCGGATGGCCGAATCCCGAAAGAATACCCTCTCCGAAGGTCGCCGGCGTCCGCCCGCCCATCACGTGATGTGCGAAGGCTGACGCGCTGCTGAGCGCTAAAACGATCAAACTCAAACCCAAGCGTGCGAACTGCCGATTCATGCGCGTTTCTCGCGGCCGCAAGCTTAACCCGCTGAGCGCGGCTTGACATCCCCTGCCCCGCCCCCGACAAATCGCAGCCGAACGAGCCGGAGCACCTATGGCCAACAACAATCTTGCCAGCATAATCGACGAGGCCTTCGAAGGACGCGACAAGATCGGCCCGAAGACTAAAGGCGTGGTGCGTAAAGCTGTGAATTCCGCGCTCGATCTGCTCGATGCTGGCAAGGCGCGTGTCGCCGAGCAAAACGCCGACGGCCACTGGCAAGTGCATCAGTGGCTGAAGAAAGCGGTTCTGCTCTCGTTTCGTCTCAACGACATGAGTGTGATTCCGGGTGGACCTGGGAAGGCTGTGTGGTGGGACAAGGTCGATTCAAAATTCAAGGGCTGGAAGGCCGCGCGCTTTCGCAAAGCAGGCTTCCGCGCTGTGCCGGGCTGCGTGGTACGCCGCTCGGCCTTCATCGCGCCCGGCGTGGTACTGATGCCGTCCTTTGTCAATCTCGGCGCTTACGTCGACAGCGGCACCATGATCGACACCTGGGCAACGGTCGGTTCCTGCGCGCAGATTGGCAAGAATTGCCATATCTCTGGCGGTGCCGGTATCGGCGGCGTGCTGGAGCCACTTCAGGCAGGCCCGGTGATCATCGAGGACAATTGCTTCGTAGGCGCACGCTCGGAAGTGGCAGAAGGCGTGGTTGTGCGCACCGGTGCGGTGTTGTCAATGGGCGTCTATCTTGGCGCTTCGACCCGAATCGTTGACCGCGAGAGCGGACAGATCACGCAAGGCGAAGTGCCTCCCTATTCCGTGGTTGTGCCTGGTACGCTGCCCGGAAAGAGCGGCGGCCCCGACCTGTACTGCGCTGTTATCGTCAAGCGGGTCGACGAACGCACCCGGTCCAAGACCAGTATCAATGAACTGCTGAGGGACTAAAGGCACCATCGCTGTGTCCGCCGATCCCGTCGCCATCGCTCGCGATTTGCTCCGCTGCCCGTCCGTGACCCCGGCGGAAGGTGGCGCGCTCGCGTTTCTCGAAAAGACGCTGAAGGGTGCCGGCTTCACAGTGCATCGCATGACATTCAGTGAGCCCGGGACTGACGCCGTCGAAAATCTCTACGCCCGCATAGGCACAACGGCACCGAACCTTGTCTTCGCCGGTCACACCGACGTGGTTCCACCGGGCGACGAAAGGGCCTGGAAACATCCGCCGTTTTCCGCCGAAGTCACTGACGGTGATCTTTACGGCCGCGGCGCAGTCGACATGAAGGGGGGCATTGCGTGCGCGATTGCCGCTGTGCTCGATCACCTTAGCCACCATGGCGGCAAGCCGAAGGGATCGATCTCGTTCCTGATAACGGGCGACGAGGAAGGCATCGCAGTCAACGGCACGCCAAAGCTCCTGAAGTGGGCGGCCGAGCACGGCGAAAAGTTAGACCATTGCATTCTGGGCGAACCGAGCAATCAGCAAGAGTTCGGCGATACGATCAAGATCGGCCGGCGCGGCTCGCTCAATGGCCATCTGATCGTGACGGGCAAGCAGGGTCATGTCGCCTATCCGCAACGGGCGGACAATCCGATTCGCGGGCTGGTGACGCTCGTCGCCGCGCTACAAGCCGAGCCGCTCGATCAAGGCAGCGCGCAATTTGCGCCCTCGCATCTAGAGTTCACCTCTGTTGACGTCGGAAACAAGACCGTCAATCTCATTCCCGGTGAGGCGCGGGCGCGCTTCAATATCCGTTTCAACGACAAGCACACGCTCGACTCGCTGAAGAAGCTGATCGAGCAGCGCGCCGCGAAAGCGACCGGCGGAAAGATTAAATTTGCATTCCAGTGGGAGCCGTCGAACGCCGGCGTATTCGTAACCAAGCCGGGACCTTTCACCGAATTGGTGGCGAACGCCGTCGCGGAAGTGACCGGCCGCAAGCCGAAATTGTCGACGACCGGCGGCACCTCGGACGCACGCTTCATTACCGCCTATTGCCCAGTCGTGGAATTCGGGCTGGTCGGCCAGACGATGCATCAGGTCGACGAGCGCGTACCGATCGCTGATCTACGCGCGCTGACGACGATTTATCGCAAGATTATCGATAGGTATTTTGGGTCGTAGGGCTATCGTCCTCCGGGACGACAGCCGAAAGTCAATAATCCACCTTCATCAAATACAGCCCATCCGGCGGCGCCACAGGGCCACAGGCTCTGCGGTCGCGCGCGGCGAGCGCTTTGGCCAGATCATCCGCGTTCCATTTGCCCTCCCCCACTGCGACCAGTGAGCCGACCATGGAGCGCACTTGATTGTGCAGGAATGAGCGCGCGATCGCGCTGACTGTCACCTCCTCGCCATTGCGCCCAACGCTGAGCATATCGAGCGTCTTAACAGGCGACTTGGCCTGGCATTCGGTCGAACGGAACGTCGTGAAATCATGCTTGCCGACCAGGCCCTGCGCAGCTTTGTGCATGGCCGCGGCATCGAGCGGCCGCGGTACGCGCCAGGCACGACCGGCTTCAAGCGTTAAATCGGCGCGGCGGTTGATGATTCGATAGAGATAGTGGCGCTTCATCGCCGAAGTGCGCGCATTGAAATCATCGGCCACGCGTTCGGCCGCGAGAATGGCGATAGGGTGCGGGCGCAAATGCGCATTAAGCGCGTCGCGCACGGTGTCGGTGTCCCACTCTTTCGTCAAATCGACGTGGGCGACCTGCGCTCGCGCGTGTACACCCGCGTCGGTACGTCCGGCGCCTTGCACCAGTGTCTGCTCGCCTGAAAGTGCTTCGACGGCCGCGGTCAGAATTCCCTGCACAGTGAGCTGATCGGCCTGAATTTGCCAGCCGCAAAACGGCGCGCCATCATATTCAACAGTGAGCTTGTATCGCGGCATTGTCAGGTGACCCGCGCACCGGCTTTCACCGGTGTGCCGCGCAGGAATTCTTCCGCGCTCATCGGTTGCCTGCCAGCGCGTTGGACCTGAACGAGCCGCACAGCACCGTCGCCGCACGCGATCGTGAGTTTATCGTCGAGCGCGGTACCGTGCACACCAGACCCCTCACCTTTCGTCGAGCGCAACACCTTTACTCGTTTGCCACCGACCTCAAACCAGGCGCCGGGAACCGGCGACATGCCACGAATGTGGTCGTGCACCTGTTTCCAAGACTTGCTCCAGTCGATCCGTGTCTCGCTTTTGGAAATTTTCTCCGCATAAGTGACGCCTGCCTGCAGTTGTGGCGTGAGCACAAGCGAGCCGCGTTCCGCGGCCGCCAGGACTCGCAGCATCAGATCAGCGCCGAGGCGCGACAAGGCATCGTGCAACTCGCCAGCGGTCATGTCGGCACCGGTAGGCACGCGCTCGGCCATGGCCATAGCGCCGGTATCGAGCCCCTCATCCATCTTCATGATGGTGACGCCGCTCTCGGCATCGCCCGCCATGATGGCGCGATTGATGGGCGCGGCGCCGCGCCAGCGCGGCAGGAGCGAGGCGTGCACGTTGAAGCAGCCCAGGCGCGGCGCTTCGAGGATCGGCTTGGGAAGGATCAGGCCGTAGGCCACCACGACCGCCGCATCGGCATTGTGTACGCGGAAGGCTTTCTGCGCGTCGTCGTCCTCCAACGTCTTGGGCGTGTATACGGGGAGCGCCAGCCGCCGCGCCTCGCGTTCAACCGGCGTATGCTGCACATCCATGCCACGGCCGGCTGGCTTGGGCGCACGAGTATAGACCGCGGGGATCTCGTGCCCGCGTGCCGCGAGCTCGATCAGCGTCGGCACCGCGAAATCGGGCGTGCCCATGAAGATCAGGCGCATTCAGGCCACTTCCAGCGCGCGGGTGCGTACGATGTCAGCCGATATGATGCGAAGGCTCTTGGTCCTCGGCGAGCGACTTGCCGCCCTCCGTCTTCTTGGCCGCCTTTTTGAATTTTTTCATCACCATGTCGCGTTTGAGCTTTGAGATATGGTCGATGAATAGCACGCCATTGATATGATCGATCTCGTGCTGTAGGCAGGTGGAGAGCAGTCCTTCCGCCTCGATCTCCTGTGGCTTGAGATCGACATCGAGAAACTTGACTTTGACGGCCTTCGGCCGCTCGACCTCCTCGTAGTATTCGGGGATCGACAGGCAGCCCTCTTCGTAAGTCGCCTTCTCGTCGGACACCCAAACCACTTCGGGATTAATGAAGACCTGCGGGTGTTTCGGCTCGTCCTTCTTGGACAGGTCCATCGTAACCACACGCTGTGCCACACCAATCTGGATGGCGGCGAGCCCGATACCGGGCGCGGCGTACATCGTCTCGAACATGTCGTCGATGAGCGCGCGCAGCGGCTTGTCGACGGCCTTCACCGCCTCGGATTTAAGCCGCAACCGTTTATCCGGAATGATGAGGATGTCGCGTACCGCCATGGGCGCGATTTAAGGGCAAGGGGTCAAACGGTCAATGCGCCTTTGCCCTTGAGCCATCGATACAATCGCCTTACCGTTCGCCGTTCGTTCGCTTGCCGGGCGAATCACTGTAAAAGCGGCTTATGTCCGATTTACAGATTCTGGCCAACACGCTCTTGGCGCATGCCGCGGCCCTTACACTCGCCATCGGCACACTTATCGCGATTGGCGTTATCGTCGTCATCGTGATGCTATTGCGGCCGCGCAAGCCGCCCCAAGACCCAGCCGCCGAGCAGCGGATGGCTGATCTCAATGCGCGCGTCCAGGCCATGGGCGAATTGCTCGCCAAGGCGCAATCGCAATTGCAACAAACGGTGCACGAGCGACTCGACGCGGTGACTGCCCGGTTAGGCGAATCCATGCGAACGACAACCAAGGACACCACCGACCATCTGCAGCAATTGCATGCACGGTTGGCGGTCATCGACACCGCGCAAAAGAACATTACCGACCTCGCCTCACAGGTGACGAGCCTGCAAAGCGTGCTCGCCAACAAGCAAACGCGCGGCGCCTTTGGGCAGGCGCGGATGGAAATGATCATTCAAGACGGCTTGCCGAAGGATTGCTACGAATTCCAGGCGACCCTCACCAACAAGGCGCGGCCAGATTGCGTTGTGCACTTGCCCGACGGCCCTTCCCTGGTCATCGACGCCAAGTTTCCGCTCGAGGCGGTGACTGCCTTTCGCGAGGCGAAGGGCGACGACGACCGTAAACTCGCGATTGCCCGCGTGCGCACGGATATTGCCAAGCATGTTGGCGACATCGCTGCCAAGTACCTCATCCCGGGCGAGACCCAAGACATGGCGCTGATGTTTGTACCGTCGGAATCGATTTACGCCGAGCTCTACGACGGGTTTGACGATATTTTCCAGAAAGCTTATCGCGCCAAGGTCATTATCGTCTCGCCGTCATTGTTGATGCTAGCAATCCAGGTGATCCAGCAAATCCGCAGGGATGCCCGCATGCGCGAGGCGGCCGACAAGATTCTCGTTGAAGTCGGCCATCTCATTGGCGACGTGCAGCGTCTACGCGATCGCGTCGATAATCTCGACAAACATTTCGGTCAGGCTAATGCTGACATCAGGCAGATCGTGATTTCTACCGACAAGATCGTTGGCCGCGGCGAGAAGATCCAACACGTCGAGTTCGACGGCGACGCTCCGCCGAGTGCCGACATCCTTCCGGGTCCCGGTCAGCGCAAGCTGGAAGCCGGCGAATAGCACGATGACCGTTTCCCCCGACGCGCAAGCGAGGCCATCCTGGTCCGACGCGCTTGCGGTTTACTTCAAGCCACGCGTGCTGATCGTGATGTTCCTCGGCTTCTCGTCGGGGCTGCCGCTTGCGCTTTCGGGCACTACGCTACTGGTGTGGATGCGCGAATCCGGCGTCGACCTCGGCACGATTGGCCTGTTTGCGCTGGTCGGTACACCATACACGGTGAAATTCCTGTGGGCGCCGCTCACCGATGCGCTTGATGTGCCGGTGTTGTCGCGCCTTCTCGGACGGCGCCGCGGTTGGCTCGTGTTCACTCAAATCCTGTTGATGGTAGCAATCGTGTTGCTGGGTTCCACCAATCCTGCTGCTGCACCGGGATTGGTCGCATTGGGCGCCCTGCTGGTGGCGACCGCCTCCGCGACGCAAGACATTGTTGTCGATGCGTTCCGCGTCGAGAGTTTGCCGGAGAATGAGCAGGCTGCCGGCATGGCCTCTTACGTCGCCGCCTACCGTATTGGCATGCTGATTTCCACCGCCGGCGCGCTGTTTCTCGTAAGTGCCATTGAAGCCCATGGATTCGACAAACAGGCGGCCTGGCGTTGGGGTTATGTGGCGATGGCCGTCCTAGTGTTGATCGGCACCGTTACGGCCTTGCTCGCCACCGAGCCGGAGCATTCGGCGCAGGCGGAAGCCACCCATGCTGGACAAAAACGTTTCGCACGCGTGAGCGACGCCGCAGTCGGCGCATTCAGGGACTTCCTCGGCCACGAGCTAGCTTTGGTCATGCTGGCTTTCGTCGTCCTGTTCAAGTTCACCGATGCGCTGTCAGGCGCCATGACTGCGCCTTTTGTTATCGATCTTGGTTTTTCCCGCAACGAATACGCCGCGATCGTGAAGGGCGTCGGGCTGGCCGCACTTCTGCTCGGTGGGTTTGCCGGTGGATTCATTGCGCGCGCCCTTCCTCTCGCCGCATGCCTGTGGATCGGCGGTATTCTGCAGTCCGTCGCCAACCTGGCATTCAGTGCTTTGGCGGTGGTGGGCACAAACACCGCGATGCTCGCGACCGCCATCATTGCGGAGAATTTCACCAGCGCCATCGGCACCGTGATGTTCGTCGCCTACCTCTCCGCGCTCTGCCAGAACCCGCTGCACACGGCGACGCAATATGCGCTGCTGACTGCGCTAGCTGCGGTCGGACGTACATATCTTTCGTCCGGTGCAGGATTCATCGCCGAATCGACCGGCTGGGTGTGGTTCTTCGTGATCTGCACGCTGGCCGGCATTCCGAGCTTGCTTTTGCTCGCCTGGCTACAGAGGCGCGGACACTTCAAGCGGCTGGAGCCGAGGAAAAATTAGATAAAGCGACGTGGTGCGCCCCTGGTCCGGAGCCTTATCAAAGTTGGCGTTTGTCGCGGTCTCGGTTCTGACGCACCGCTTCGCGCAGCGCAGCGCCCGGGACACACGCGAGCACTAAAACAGCGTCCGCTGCTTGATCGCGGCGGTGAGCGTGCCTTCGTCAAGATAATCAAGCTCGCCGCCGACCGGCACACCGTGCGCGAGCCGCGTCACCTTCACGTTAGCATCCTGCAATAGCTCGGTGATGTAATGCGCGGTGGTCTGACCATCGACCGTGGCGTTGAGCGCAAGGATTACTTCTTTCACAGGCGTCTCGTGCGCACGTGAAATCAACGTATCGATGGACAGATCCTGCGGGCCGACACCGTCGAGCGGAGACAATGTGCCGCCGAGAACGTGGTATCGGCCGTTGATCGCGTGAGCGCGCTCCAAGGCCCACAGGTCGGCGACATCAGCGACGGCGACGATGATGGAGGGATCGCGTCTGTTATCGGTGCAGACCGTACACGGATTCTGCGTGTCGATATTGCCGCAGACCTTGCAGACCTCGATCTTCTCCATCGCTGTCTCAAGCGCGGCAGCGAGCGGAGCCATCAGCAATTCCCGCTTCTTGATGAGATGAAGCGCCGCGCGTCGCGCCGAGCGTGGGCCTAGCCCCGGCAGCCGCGCCAGCAGCTGGATCAGTCGCTCAATTTCAGGTCCGGCAACGGCGGTGGGCATTACGTCAGGTTCAATCCCGGCGGCAGCGGCAGGCCGCCAGTAACTGCCTTCATCTTTTCCTGCAAAACGGCTTCTGCCTTGTGCCGCGCGTCGGCGTGCGCCGCAATCATGAGGTCCTCAAGAATTTCCTTTTCTGAGAGCTTTAACAGCGAATCGTCGATCTTGACGCCTTTGAGGTCGCCTTTGGCCGTCAAGGTCACCGAGACCATGCCGCCGCCCGCAGCGCCCTCGACCTCGATCTGGTCGAGCTCGGCTTGCATGGCCTGCATTTTGGATTGCAATTGCGCGGCCTGCTTCATCAAGCCCAGGAAATCGGCCATGGCTTAATCCTCGTGCTCGCCGTCAGGACCGGGCTCCGACGCACCCTCCCCGCCCTCCGGCGCATTCTGTGTCACACCGACGATCTTGGCACCCGGAAACCGGTTGAGCACGGCCTGTACCAGCGGATCACTCTGCACGTCGCGTTCGATCTCCGCCTGTTGGGCATCGGCTTGCGCGCGCATCGTCGGCGCGCCTTGTTCCTTGGAGACCACCACGATCCAGCGCTTGCCAGTCCAGCCGGTCAATTTTCGCTGAAGATCGTGGACCAGTGTCTTCGGCGCGCTCGGCTCAAGCGCGATTTCAAGCTGACCATCCTCGCAACGCACCAACCGTACATCGCGCTCCAGTGCCATCTTGGCGGCGATGTCGCGCTTTTCGACGGCAAGTGCAATCAACTCCTGGAATGAGCCGATCGAAAGAGTCGGCGCGGCGGGCGCCGGCTCATCGAGCCGCGCGACCGG
>DASWAK010000547.1:0-1531 GCA_036391175.1 Pseudolabrys sp. | reverse complement strand
ACCTGAAGGAGATCGTTATGAAACGCCTCAATACTCTCCCGATCATCTTTGCGCCCCTGGGCAGTTTGTTGGTGTTAGCCTCTATGTTTAATCTGCTGCAGGCGCCGCCCGCCAGTGCAGCTCCCTTTGAGCAAAAATCGTCAGGCGGCCTCGTCTGTTTTATTGCCAATAATTCTAATCAGTGCGTGAACCGTCCCGGCCTTCAAGCCAGCGGCACGCTCACCGATCAAGTGCGCTCGTTGATCGAATCAATGCTGTCCGGACCGTCCATCTTCGAAAGCGCCGCCGGGATCGCATCCGCATTGCCGGATCATTCGGTTTTAATCGACCTTGCCGTCACACCCGATCGGGTCATCATCGATCTTGATCTGCCGGCGGATTACTTGGATGCCCTCAACGCCGATCAAGTTGAAGCGGCAAACGAGCAGTTCATCATCACCCTGACGCCCTATAATTTCAAGCGGGTTGAAGTGAACGCGCGCGCAGCCGATGGCACCCTCCGGCTGCTCTCATCGTTCTTGAAACCGATTGCCATTCCACACAAGGCCGGGGCCGGCAGTGGTTCGCGTTTGCCGCTTGGCAGTCAGCCGCCCGTCGGCGGACAGCCGCAGCCACGCGGCGGCTTATACGGCAAGACCGTTTTCGTCAGCGCAGGGCATGGCTGGTTTTACAACACCACATTGGGGAATTACTACACCCAGCGCGCAACGTATCCCGATTACACGCTGGCCGGCTGCAGCAGCGCATATGGCAATGGCATTGTCGAAGATTTTAACAACGCGGAAGCCGTCAATCAATTTTTGCTGCAATACCTGTGGAATGCAGGCGCGGATGCGTGGACAGTGCGCGAACGCGATATGAACACTTCCATGCTGATTATAGATGATAGCCAGGCGGCTTTCACGACTCAAGGCGCTTGGTCCACCGGCGCAGCCGGTTATGCCAATAGTTATCATGCGGCCACAACTGTTTCAGCTGCGGCAACGGCCACGGCCACGTGGACATTTACCCCGCCAAGTACCGATACCTATGCGGTGTATGTCTGGTATCCGTATCCCAGCGGCGTCAATCGCACGGTCGATGCCCATTACTTTATTGATCACGCCGGCGCCACGACGCCGGTTACGATTACTCAAACTCGCGATGGCGGCAACTGGCGCTTCCTGGGGCAGTATCCATTTTATGGCGGGCAACCGGCGCACATTCGCTTGAATAATCAATCGCAGGTATCCGGTTTGACGGTCCTCGCCGATGCGATCCGGATCGGCGGCGGGCTTGGTGACGTTTCGGTCGCGGGCGCACCGGCGAGCGGCAAACCGCGCTGGGAAGAGCAATCACGCCAGTATGCCAAGTGGGTCGGTCTGCCGGATGTCGATAATCTCAACGATGTTATTGTGCGGCCGATTTATTCCGAATGGGAAAAAGAGCCGGGCGAAGATTCGGTCTATGTGGCCTGGCATACCAATGGCTACAATGGCTGCACGTCGGCCAGCGGCACGGAATCGTATGTCTATATATCGCCGACTGTGGG
>DASWAK010000546.1:0-1848 GCA_036391175.1 Pseudolabrys sp. | reverse complement strand
CTACGACCTGCGCATGCTGCGAATTTCGTTGAGCTTCAGACCGCGCGGTGAAGTTTTTGACACGATGATTGCGGCGCAATTGCTCGGGATAGAAGCGATCGGACTGGCTGCCCTGATCGAACGATTCTTCGATATTACGATTGCAAAAGCAGGGCAGAAATCAGACTGGTCGCGCCGGCCGCTGAGCGAAAAACAACTGCGCTACGCGATCAACGACACCCGTTTTCTCGCTCAGCTCGCCGAACGTCTGGGTAGCGAGCTAAACGAACGAGGTCGGGTCGATTGGCACAAGGAAAGTTGCCGAGCCATGGTTGCCTCGACCGCGCGTGATCGTTCGCGCGATCCCGAAGAAGTGTGGCGAATCAAAGGGGCCGGACGGCTGACCCGCCGCCAACTGGCATATCTGCGAGAACTCTGGCAGTGGCGCGACCAGCACGCCAGGCGTGCCAACGTGCCGTCCTTCAAGATTTTCGGCAATCAACAGATACTCGATCTACTCCTATGGGCAGAGTCCCACCCCGGCATGCCCCTGCACCAGGGACCTAAATTGCCGCGGAACATCCGCGACTCGCTGCTGCAGACGCTTGAGGAGGCGATCACGCGGGCGGCCGGAATGGACCAGACACAATGGCCGGAAGTCAGAAGACTCGAACGCGATGACGCTCCACGCCCCGATTTCATGGCGCAGGTCAACGCGCTGCGTGGTGAATGCGCGCGAATCGCTAAGGAGCTGCACATTACTGCTTCGACTTTGGCTCCCAGAGCCGCGCTTGAGGCCATCGCCCAGAGCCAGCCGCGGACGGCTGATGAAATCATGGAAAGCGCTGGGTTATTGCGCTGGCAGGCCGAACTGGTCCAAGGCGCGGTCGAGAAATGCTTACACTCAATGCAGGAAGAAAACCCATCGCGACAATAGAGAATTCTTAATCAACGCGGGCGCGCGCTTGTTTTGACACATGGAGCCACTTGATCCGGTCAAGAAAAGTTTCGCGACCTCCTTTAATTTTTCTTTTAATCCTGCACAATTTAAGAATAAGCCGTAAAAATTTCATCGCGCGTGTCCTGGGAGCACGCATTCGTTTGCCGTGCTATTGAACTGACCGCAGCAAGCCGACGGGGCATCAGAATACAGCAATGAGACTTTGTCCAAAGGCAATGGCTGCCTCACGCAGCGCCGCCTCTGGATAAACCCAACTAGGACCATTAGATGGGTTTTCGGCGAGGCGATACTTAATGGATCGCAACTCACAAACCGATTTAGGTAGTGCGGGACAACAGGCGCGCGACGCTGTGGATACTGTTTACCGCTCTGACTCGCGGCTGGTCTTCGCTACTCTGATTCGCCTGCTCGGCGACTTCGATCTCGCCGAGGAGGCGCTGCACGACGCGTTCAGGGCAGCTTTGGAGCAATGGCCGCGCGATGGTGTGCCCGCCAATCCCCGTGCCTGGCTCATATCGACCGGACGCTTCAAGGCTATCGACGCGATCCGTCGGCGTGCCCGATTCGAACCGTTGCCGGATGATATCGATAGACTCACCGCCGACAACCAGAACCGTACAGCATGGGAAAACGAAAGCGTCGAGGACGACCGGCTGCGCCTCATCTTTACCTGTTGCCATCCAGCCCTGTCACCGGAGGCACAAGTGGCGATGACGTTGCGCGAGGTATGCGGCCTTACGACCGAGGAGGTCGCGCGGGCCTTTCTTGCGACGCCCGCCACAGTTGCGCAGCGCATCGTGCGAGCCAAGGCGAAGATCCGCGACGCGCGCATTCCCTATGAGGTGCCATCGGCGATCGATCTGCCGGACCGGCTCGATGCTGTGCTTCGGGTCATCTACCTTGTTTTC
>DASWAK010000545.1:0-3357 GCA_036391175.1 Pseudolabrys sp. | reverse complement strand
AACCGACCGGCACATGGCGACGATCCGGCTGGTTTTGTTGACTGCCGGCCCGACCACGGTGAAATCGAGCCGCTCGGAGCTGCCGATATTGCCGTAGAACACCTCGCCGACATGCAGGCCAAGATACATGTCGGTGACCGGCACCCCGTCGAGTGCACGCCGTGCGTTGAGCGCCGTTACATCGCTGCGTGCAGCCGTTGCTGCAGCGAGCGCGGCTGCGCAGGCGCGGGCACGATCGGCGGCGGTGAAAATGGCAAGGATGCCGTCGCCGATCAGCTTAAGCACGTCGCCGCCCTCCGCGTGGATCGCTGAGACGATGACGTCGGCGTAATCGTTCAGCAGTGGAATCACCTGCTCTGGTGTGGAATCGGTGATACGCGTGAAGCCGCGCAGATCGCTGAACCAGATGACGGCGTCGATGCGATCAGCGACGCCACGCATGATGCGGCCGCTGAGCACGCGCCGTCCGGCGTCGCGGCCGAGATAGGTCTCCCTCAACGTCCCGGTCATGCGTGTGAGCGCGGCCGCCTTGACCGCCAGCGCAAGCGTGGGGACAACCCGCGTAAGCACCGCAATATGAGCATCGGTAAAACCATCGGGGCGCGCGGTCACCCACGACGAGTAGACACAATCCATTTCGCCGATAATACCTTCGGGCGCGAAGCGATTGATGATGGCGACATAGTCAGTCATACCCAGCTGCCCGGTAGTCTCGAAGCACCGAAAACTCGCCTTCGCTTTCTGCCGTGACGTGGCGCCGCAGCAAGCTTTCCCCGGTCTGCAACATGCGGAAGAACGGACTAGCGCACCAGCGCGTGACGTGCAGGGTCTGCTCGATGCCGGACGAAGGATGCAAATCGGCAGCTCCTCCCGGCAAGGCGGTGCGGCCGTATTCGTGCACGACAGGCTGCGATGGGTCGTGCCCCCAACGGACCACGCGGCCTTCGTACACTGGACGAAGCGTATCGATGAGCAGCTGCGCGCGGCTGATTGGCAGGCCAGCGGCGACGGCACGCTCGCAGAACCCATTGACCAGCGCATCTTCCGGTTCGCCGCGCAAACCGGCTTTGACAAGCCATGCAGTCAATCCATCAATGCCGTCCTCGGCCGTCATGGCTGGTCAACCTATTTTCCAAACCGCTCAAATCGATACGCCAGTTCGCGTTTGTCCGCTATTGGAGTAACAGCGGACAACGAGGCAATAGCGGGGCAATGCGCTATAATCACCGCACCCAACAAATGGGCGCAGATATGTACTGGTGCTACCAAAACACTTCGAGCACTGTATCGAGCTTAAGGAGGCAGTGTTGATGACTGAATTAAGCCACGTTTGGATAGTCCGCACCGCGATGAGGGATTTGCACGGGTGGTACTATGTCGGTGTAGAAACAGAGAGCGAGGCGCACGGACTTGTAGCGAAGAAACGACCGGGCGAGACATTTATCGGCGCGAAACATATAAGAAATGTAGAACACGTGAAGGCGCACGAATTGCGTCCGGTTCCCATCGGCCCCTACTGGGGACCCTTAATCCCCGAATAAGTCGAAATGGTTCGCGGCCGCACATCGGACACTTAGCAGCTTGGGCGTTCACGGCTAAAACCTACGGTAGCATCAGCGACGCTGTGGCCGCTCGATGAAGTAGGACAAAGTCGGATTTTGGACGCGGCTCCGCGGGTTCGTTCGTACAAATAATTTTGGTCCCCCCGGGGGCGGTCATGTCCACTGTTACTCCAATAACGGGCAAAGGCGGGTGCGGTCGGATTGTCCGCTTTGTACCAGTAGCGGACATCGCGCGCCTATTCGATCACCTTGTCGGCGCGGGCAAAGTGGATTCAGTGGCGACCGGCGGCCGACTCGAACGCGGCAGGTCGCTCAGCGCAGTAGCATTGGAACTATTTCGGTGCTCATTTCGAGTGCGATTCTCTTCGATTCTGAGATTTAGTACGGCGCTCGTTTGATTCTGACGCAGACAATCGGAGAAGATCGATAACACCGGCACGTTTGACGATCCGATCCTGCGGGATCGTGATCGCTGATTGAATTTCGGCCTCGCATCCGGTCGCGACAATCCCCGTCCCCCCCAACGCGACCGTTCTTGGCCGCTGCCTGGTTGCAGCGGCCTATTTTTATTGGACTGCTGCCCCGCGCCGCGTTGCCGCGACTGCCCTTAGATTTCCGAACTGCACTAATGGGTGGAAATTCGCACTCACGATAATAAAATTTATGAAGGCACAAAACTACCTGCTACCTCCGCACTTCGTCACTCACCTGAGGCCCGCGCTTGTCCTTGCGAGCGGAAGTACTCGAGTACGAATAAGCGGATCGCCGAGGATAGGTTGGCCCGTTGGCGCGCCTTGTCGATCTCTGCAACCGTCTGCCCCAGCGTTACACCTTGGGCATGCGCGATTTTCTTCAGGCTGCTCCAGAACGCATCTTCAAGACTGACGCTGGTCTTGTGTCCATCAATGACGACGGAGTGTTTAACGACTGTGGATTTCACGGTGCCCCCACCTTTTCATGAAACCGGTACTTCGGTGCCACCTGAAGCAATCAAATATCAAGAAAGGCACATTTTTGTGACAGACTGGCACTGCGGTACGTAAGAGCACGCCCTTTATTTCCGTATATGTGCAGAACCAGGTCCGCCGCTCGGGCGTTTCATGGGTGAATATTGATGTGCCTCAAATGTTGGTTCGGTAGTTCGGGCCATAAATGCTGGACGTTATCTTAGGAGGGTTTATGTCGAACCCGAAAGATATAGCTCCACTGATAGAACTATTGAAAATGGCGGCCGAGCTGCCAGCTTCTACGGCCGACGAAGTTTCGCAGAACGACTTATTTTGCCGTGATCAAACCCTGCTTGAAATGTGGCCGGAAGCTTGCCGGCGCACAGGCGTCGGGGGACGTAAATTTCCGCCCGGAGTAGTCAAACTCTGGAAAGAAAGTTTAGGTCAGGTCCATTAAGACAGTCGGCAACTATTTTCAGAATGTTCCATCGAGAACACGCGTCGCTGCTGCTGTTGACGCAGCCTCTTATTTTGCGCGCTCGTCGGCAAAAAGGCCGGCCCCGAAGGACCGGCCCCTGCATGGTAGGCCGAAGTAGCGATCAAGGCAGCGGCGCTTCCTGCGCCGGTAGCCCCTTCATATTGGGATACCCAGCATGAAGATCGTAGATCGCCATTGCGCTTTGGGTTGGGCTTTGGATCGCTCCCGTGTTGGCGACCGTATTGCTCTTGAAGACAAGGACGGCCAAGAACAGGGAGGCGACAGTTACAATTGTCACTGTGCGCATGAAAGCCTCCTACCGTGGGATATTCCCACGATTTGAATAATCGTCCCGATCATGCAAATGAGT
>DASWAK010000544.1:0-9931 GCA_036391175.1 Pseudolabrys sp. | reverse complement strand
CTCCGTCGGCATTCGACGTGCCGCGTCATGTTGCCATCATCATGGACGGCAATGGCCGCTGGGCCGCAGCGCGTGGGCTGCCGCGCGCGGAAGGGCATCGACGCGGTGTCGAGGCGCTGCGGCGAACCATTCGCGCAGCCGGCGAAATCGGCATCAAGATTGTCACGATTTTCTCCTTCAGCGCCGAAAACTGGTCGCGGCCAGCAAATGAAGTTGGCGAACTGATGGGGTTGCTTCGCCGCTTTATCCGCAATGATCTTGCCGAACTGCACAAAAGCAGTGTGCGTGTGCGTGTGATTGGTGAGCGCAAGGGGCTTGAAGCCGATATCGAACGGCTATTGGTCGAGGCTGAAGAGCTCACCAAGACCAACGACGGCCTTACCTTGGTAGTCGCGTTTAATTATGGCGCGCGACAAGAAATCGTGCGCGCGGTGCGCAGCATTGCCGCGGTGGTAAAGCAGGGCGATCTGAACGTGGCCGACATCGATATGGATATGTTCGCCGGCTTTCTGGATGCGCCCGACATTCCCGACCCCGATCTGATCATTCGCACCAGCGGCGAGCAGCGGCTATCCAATTTTTTGCTTTGGCAAGCAGCCTACAGTGAACTGGTTTTCGTGCCGACCTATTGGCCCGATTTCGACCGGGCTACGCTAGAATCCGCAATCCGCGAATACCAGCAACGCGAGCGGCGTTTCGGCGGCCTCGTTGCCCAGACCGGATCCTGAATCCTGTGGTCGGCGTGGACCCTGTTTCCGGTTCGGGCGATGCCAATAGAGCGCTGTCCGTGAACAATCTCGCGCTGCGCATCGTTTCCGCCGCGACATTGGCGCCACTCGCGCTTCTAACGGCCTATCTCGGGCGTTGGCCATTTGCACTGTTCTGGGGCGTGGCTGCTATCGCAGTGTTGTGGGAATGGGTCGTACTCGTGGCCAGTCCTTCGTATCGGCTGATGTTTTCGTGCTGTGCCGGCGCCGTCGCCATCGCGAGCTTTGTAGGGTGGCTCGGACGTCCGATTGCCGCTCTGCTGATGGTCGGCCTTGGTGCGCTCGCTGCTGCGATTTTTGCTCCGCCCGAACGAAGATTATGGGTGACCGTCGGCATTGGCTACGCAGGAGCAATGCTCTTGGCACCGACGTTTTTACGCGCTGACGATGTCTATGGTTTTGTCGCGATCGTGCTAGTGTTCGCAATTGTGTGGACGACCGATATCCTTGGCTATTTCGCGGGCCGCACCTTCGGTGGACCAAAATTGCTGCCGGCCGTGAGTCCAAAGAAAACGTGGTCTGGAGCAATTGCAGGCACGGTGGGTGCCATGATCGTAGCGCCGGTTGTCGCAGGCCTGTTTGGGTCGTTCAACAAACTTACAATCGTGGTGATCGCGTTGGTGTTGTCGGTGCTGGCGCAAGTTGGAGATTTGTTCGAATCCTGGGTGAAGAGGCAATTTGGCGCCAAAGACTCCGGTCATCTCATTCCCGGCCATGGCGGAGTGATGGACAGGCTTGACGGTTTCTGGGCGGCAGTCGTCGCTGGTTGCCTGATTGGATTATTGCGCGGAGGCTTCAATGAGCCTGCGCGTGGACTGCTGGTATGGTGAGTACATGACTGCTGTCGACATCGTCCGCTCGAGGTCAAAGTCTGCTGCCGAGCCGCGCACGATCACTATCCTCGGAGCCACCGGCTCGATCGGTGCTAGCACACTTGACCTGATCAGGCGTGCGCCGGGACGCTATCGCGTTGAGTCAATCAGCGCGCGACGTAACGCGGGAGCGCTGGGAA
Source organism: Pseudolabrys sp. (assembly GCA_036391175.1). Classification (GTDB taxonomy): domain Bacteria; phylum Pseudomonadota; class Alphaproteobacteria; order Rhizobiales; family Xanthobacteraceae; genus Pseudolabrys. The sequence goes on along the minus strand of DASWAK010000544.1, from coordinate 8,152 downwards.
AAATCGCTCGCGAGATTGGTGCGCGACATGCAGTGGTCGCGGATCCCGCCGCCTATCGTGAACTCAAGGATGCGCTGTTCGGATCCCGCACGGAAGCGGCCGCGGGAGAAAACGCCTTGGTCGAGGCCGCGCAGCGTCCGGCTGACTGGGTGATGGCCGCGATCAGCGGCTCAGCTGGGTTGAAGCCGACGCTTGCGGCTATCGAACGTGGCGCAACTGTCGCACTCGCAAATAAAGAATGTCTTGTTTGCGCGGGTAGCCTGTTCATGCGCCGTGCTGCGAGCGCTGGCGCCACCGTTCTTCCCGTTGACTCTGAGCACAATGCCGTGTTCCAGGCGCTGGGCGCGGGTAATCGCGCAGATGTCAGACGGGCAATCCTGACTGCATCCGGTGGTCCATTTCGAACCTGGTCAAAGGAAGCGATTAAGGCAGTAACCCCGGAGCAGGCGTTGCGTCATCCAAACTGGTCGATGGGCCCAAAGGTCACTGTCGATTCTGCAACGCTCATGAACAAAGGTCTTGAAATTATTGAGGCTCATCATCTGTTCTCACTCAAATCAAACGAGATAGACGTACTCGTGCATCCCCAATCGGTGGTGCACGGACTGGTGGAATTTCGCGACGGCTCGGTGGTGGCACAACTTGGGTCGCCCGACATGCGAATTCCGATCGCCCATTGTCTTGCCTGGCCGCGGCGCATCGATGGTCCGGCAGCGCGGCTTGACTTGGCCGCGCTGCAACAGCTGACCTTTGAAGCACCGGATCTGGAGCGTTTTCCGGCATTGGCCTTGGCGCGCCGCGCGATGGAGACAGGCGGGGCCGCGCCGACGGTACTCAACGCGGCTGACGAGGTTGCGGTCGGAGAATTTATCGCCGGCAGGATCCCTTTTCCCGCGATCGTCGCGCTTGTTGAGGCGACACTCAATATTGCCGCGGGACGTGGTTTATTGGCGGAACCGGCCGGAATCGACGCAGCGCTGGCCGTTGACCATATTGCAAGAAGTCTGGCCCGGGGCCTCTTGCCCGAAATTGCCGTAAAGGCATCCTAGGGTGTTTTCGGGTGGCACGAAGGCCCAATAGGGCAGGACAAGGCAGTAATGGGTATGGAGATCATGGGAGGCTTAAGCGCGTTCGGCGGCAGTCTTATTGGCTATGTCGTGCCGTTTCTGTTTGTTCTAACGATTGTCGTTTTCTTTCACGAACTTGGTCATTTCTTGATGGCGCGTTGGTGCGGTATCAAGGTGATGGTGTTTTCGATTGGTTTCGGCCCCGAGATAGCTGGATTCAACGACCGCTATGGCACGCGCTGGAAGATTTCTGCAGTTCCTCTTGGTGGCTACGTCAAATTCTTTGGCGACGAAAATGCTGCGAGCGTCCCTGACCAGGACGTAGCCGCGGGTATGACCGAAGCTGAAAAGAAGGACAGTTTTATATTCCAACCGGTCAGATCGCGCGCCGCTGTCGTGGCGGCCGGACCGATCGCGAATTTCGTGCTGGCGATTGCCATTTTCGCCACCATTTTCATGACTGTCGGCAAGCAAACCACGAGTGCACGCGTCGATAGCGTGCAAGCCGGAAGTGCTGCGCAAGCGGCCGGCTTCAAGCCCGGTGATCTGGTGCTAGCGATCAATGGCGAGAAGATTGAGAGCTTCTCGGACATGCAGCGTATCGTGAGCATCAGCGCTGGCGAGCCGCTGACAGTTGAGGTCGAGCGTGGCAACGCGCTGGTCGCCCTCAAGGCGGTACCGCAGCTTAAGGAACTTAAGGACAACTTCGGCAATGTTCACAGGATCGGCGTGCTTGGCATCAGCCGCTCCATGGCGCCAGGCGACATCAAGACGGAAAAGGCCGGACCGCTGCGGGCCGTCGTGATGGGCGCGCAGGAGACCTGGTTCGTGGTGGACCGGACGCTGTCCTATATCACTGGAGTATTTGCCGGCCGGGAGGCTGCCGATCAGCTCGGCGGGCCGATTCGCATCGCTCAGGTCTCGGGACAGGTGGCGACAGCCGGTTTTGCGGCGCTCTTGCACCTCACTGCCGTCCTGTCGGTCTCAATTGGACTACTGAACCTGTTTCCGATCCCTCTGCTCGATGGCGGTCACCTTTTGTTCTATGCGATTGAAACGATTCGTGGCCGCCCATTATCGGAACGCGCCCAGGAACTGGGGTTTCGGATTGGGTTGGCGATCGTCCTGGTGTTGATGATTTTTGCAACCTTTAATGACATCCTTCATCTCGCTACATCCTGACCGTTGCTGACTGGCAACTTTTTGAGGGAAAAGGGAAACTTTGGGCGGGAGTTCGTTTGCAGCGCGCAAAAAACGCTGTAAAAAGCTCGCCTATGCCAGCCCGGACCGTCTGTCGAATCCGCAGTGGGGGCGGCCGCATGGATCAAAAGGGCGCGTAGCGCATGGGACTTTGTGTGAGGGCGGTTCGGGGATTGGCTATCGGCTGCCTGATCCTCGGCGGCATCCTTGTCGGCATTGGATGCGTAACGATTGCCTCCCCAGGCGTCGCGGTTGCGCAGACGGTCAGTTCTATTGTTGTCGAAGGCAGCCGTCGGGTCGAGGCCGACACCATCCGCTCCTATTTCAAGCCCGGCCCCGGCGGCCGGCTAGGCCCTGAGCAGGAAGACGAAGCGCTCAAGGCGCTCGTTGCCACGGGGCTCTTCTCCGACGTTCGCATCACTCATGCCGGCAACCGCCTGGTGGTAACGGTTGTTGAGAACCCGGTGATTAACCGGGTCGCCTTTGAAGGCAACAAAAAGGCCAAGGACGAGCAGCTCTCAGCAGAAGTGCAATCGAAGCCGCGTGGGACGCTTTCGCGGCCGACCGTCCAGGCCGATGTGCAGCGCATCATCGAGATCTATCACCGCAGCGGCCGCTTCGACGTGTCGGTCGATCCGAAGATTATCGAACTACCGAACAACCGCGTTGACCTCGTGTTCGAGATCAAGGAAGGCGAAAAGACTGGCGTCAAAGAGATCCGGTTTGTTGGAACGCATGCTTATTCGTGGAGCCGCTTGAAGGAAGTGATCAAGACCTCTGAGAGCAACTGGCTCAGCTTCCTGCAGACAACCGACATCTATGATCCCGATCGCGTGGAGGCTGATCGTGATCTGTTGCGCCGCTTTTATCTGAAGCACGGCTATGCCGATGTACGCATTATATCGGCGGTGGGCGAATACGACCCTGCCAAAAAGGGATTTATTGTTACGTTCACAATTGACGAGGGTGCTCAGTACCGTGTCGGCACCGTCGAGATTGTTTCGAACGTACGCGCGATTGATCCGGCAACGGTACGCAGTCAGCTCAAGCTGAGCGAGGGCAGCGTCTACAACGCCGACCTGGTTGAAAAAAGTGTCGAGGCGATGACAATCCAGGCTTCTAAATACGGTTATGCTTTCGCAACTGTTCGGCCGCGCGGGGACCGCAACTTTGAGACCAAGACCATCAATCTCGCATTCGTCATCGAGGAAGGCGCGCGCGCCTATATCGAACGTATCAACATCATCGGCAATACCCGTACGCGCGACTATGTAATCCGCCGCGAATTCGATCTCGGCGAAGGTGACGCCTACAACCGGGCGCTGATCGACCGCGCTGAGCGGCGACTGAAAAACCTCGGCTATTTTAAAACCGTCAAGATTACCAATGAACCTGGCTCGGCCCCCGATCGTGTTGTCATTAACGTCAACGTTGAGGAGCAGCCAACTGGTGAGTTCTCGGTTTCTGGTGGCTATTCGACCGCCGACGGATTCATCGCGGACGTTAGTATCGCCGACCGTAACCTTATGGGCCGCGGCAACTATGGAAAAGCGTCGGTTACCTACGGGCAACATGTTCGCGGTTTTGATTTATCGTTCGTAGAGCCCTATTTCCTCGGCTATCGGATGGCCGCCGGTATCGATTTATTTGGGCGGAAAAACCTTGCAAATCATTATGTGTCATATGACTCGCAGACGATTGGCACCAATTTGCGACTCGGTTTTGCATTGACTGAAGAAATCGCCTTCCAGCCGCGTTATTCGTTCTATCAACAGAAAATCACGCTGCCGACCAATCTCAATGATTGTCAATTTTCGAGCAACGCTCTGATCAACGGCGGCCCGGGCGTGACTCCGCAAAATGAGGCGAATGGGTCGGATACGAGCGTTAACGTTCCAAACGGCTGTTACGCCAATGGCGAAGCGTCGCTGGCGGTTCGCAAAGAACTGGCTGCGGGCGCCGTGAATACTTCGTTGCTCGGCTATACGGTTTCGTACAACACGCTGGATAACAATAAGCTGCCGACCAGCGGCCTTTACGCCGAGATCAAACAGGATTTCGCTGGCGTGGGCGGCGACGTGAATTTCATTCGCACGGCGGTTGAAACGCGCAAGTACTACGAGGTCTACTCGGATATTGTGAGCGTGTTCAAATTGCAGGCCGGCACTATCGCCCCTTGGGGCGGCGAGCAATTGCGCATGCTGGACCATTTCCAGATGGGGCCAAATCTCGTGCGTGGCTTTTCACCCGCCGGTATTGGGCCCCGCGACCTGACACCTGGGACAACGAATGACGCGCTCGGTGGTAGCCTATTTTGGGGCGCAAGTGTCGAGGCGCAGACGCCGCTGTACTTCCTGCCGAAAGATATCGGTATCAAAGTCGCCGCTTTCGCTGATGCCGGTAATCTATGGCACTATCAGGGGCCGACCAGCTGGAATGTCACTGGCGAAACGCTGCAAGTTGGTCTCGACAGCGCAACGTCGATTCGCTCATCGGTCGGTGTCGGCTTGCTTTGGGATTCGCCACTTGGGCCGCTGCGTTTCGATCTGGCTTATCCGTTGAAAAAATACTGTGCGACGGCAACGGGTAATACCCAGGAGATATGTGACCGCACGCAGTATTTCCGGTTCAGTGGCGGCACCAGGTTCTGATCTTGACGGCAGCTGGCGGTACGACGGGTCGGGCTCCAGCAAAATGAGCGAGCCGCTTTTCTTACGATGCTCCCCGGGTCTCACTCTTGATGAGATCGCCACCTTAACTGGTGCGACGTTGGCATCGATGCCGCCAGACTCCCGCCGCATCGTCAATATCGCTCCGCTCGATCGCGCCGCACCTTGTGACCTCACGTTCTTCGACAGCAGGAATTTTGCAGCGGCGGCGGCCACAACACATGCGGGGGCTTGCCTTACCACAGCAGCACTCGCCAAGGAACTGCCGGCACGGGTCGCGGTGCTCGCTGTCCGCGAGCCGTACCGCGCCTTCGTAATCGCAGCGCGCGAATTGTTTCCGCAGGCGCTGCGGCCGTCCTCACTGTCGGAGCCCGGAGATTTCGCTGGCGCCCATATCGATGCCAGCGCGCGGATGGAAGATGGCGTCGCCATTGAGCCCGGCGCAGTGATTGGTCCACGCGTGGAAATCGGCAGCGGCAGCGTGATTGGAGCGAACGCCGTAATCGGTGCGGAAGTGAGAATAGGACGTGACTGCTCAATCGGCGCAGGTACGACTATTAGTAACGCCCTAATCGGCGATCAGGTCATCGTTCATCCGGGCTGTAAGATTGGTCAGGATGGGTTTGGATTCGTGATGGGGGGAAGCGGTCACCTTAAAGCCCCGCAGGTTGGCCGCGTTGTCATTCAGGATAATGTTGAGATCGGGGCTGGCACGACGATTGATCGCGGTGCTATTCGCGATACCGTCATTGGCGAAGGCACAAAGATCGACAACCTGGTGCAGGTAGGCCACAATGTCAGTATTGGCCGGCATTGCATATTGGTGGCGCAAACGGGCATTTCCGGCAGTTCGACACTGGAAGATTTCGTCGTACTGGGTGCACGTGTCGGCCTGAACAACAATGTGACAATCGGCGAGGGGGCGCAGCTTGCCGCGACCAGCAATGTCCATGGCGATGTACCAGCGGGCGCGCGCTGGGGCGGCACACCAGCCAAACCGGTCAAGCAGTGGTTCCGCGAGATGATGATGCTCGAGCGCATTGCACGCCAGAAGGACGGCACCAATGCGGCGGCCGACGAATGAGACGATTGTCATGAACAAGATCGTGACAAAACTCGAAGCCGCCGACATCGCAATGGTGCTCAAAATGCTGCCCCACCGCTATCCATTTTTGATGGTGGATCGGGTGATCGACATCCGGGGTGACGAACACGGTATCGGCATTAAAAATGTGACTATTAACGAACCTCAATTCCAGGGGCACTTTCCGGGCAATCCGGTGTTTCCAGGCGTGCTGATGATCGAAGGAATGGCGCAAACGGCAGGAGTGCTTTGCATTGCAGCGACCGGCACGCAGCCCGCGTCGGTGTTTTTTCTTACCATCAACAAAGCGAAATTCCGTAAGCCCGTGCGCCCTGGTGACACTATCGAATACCACATGAACCGGATCACGCGTCGCAAGTCCATGTGGTGGTACCGTGGCGAAGCCAAAGTAGCGGGCCAGATCGTCGCGGAAGCCGAAGTCGGCGCTATGCTTTCCGACGCATGAGCGCGAGCATGATTGATTCCTCGGCGCGGATCGAAGCCGGGGCGGTGATCGGAAGAGACGTTTCAATCGGTCCGTATTGCACTATCGGTTCGCATGTAAGCATCGGCGATGGTTGCCGATTGATCGCCCATGTCAATCTCACTGGTCACACCACAATTGGTCCGCGAACAGTCATTCACCCGTTTGCATCGCTTGGCTCGGCGCCGCAGTCGTTCGGCTATCGGGGCGGACCGACCAAGTTGGTGGTTGGATCCGATTGCGATATCCGCGAAAACGTTACGATGAGCAGGGGCAGCGAAGACGGCGGCGGTGTTACCGAAGTTGGTGATCGCTGCTTTCTCATGATCGGCGCGCATGTCGCGCATGATTGTAAGGTTGGCAACCATGTGGTGTTCGCCAATAACGTTCTTCTCGCAGGGCACGTGAGTATCGGGGACCATGTGGTATTCGGCGGCGGCGTGGCGGTGCGTCAGTTTGTCCGCATTGGCGAAGGCGCAATGATTGTTGGCTTGAGTGGCGTGCGGGCCGACGTGATCCCCTATGGTATGGCCCACGGGCCACTCGCCGATTTGATAGGGCTTAACATAATTGGCATGCGCCGCCGCGGTCATACGAAGGATGATATTCATCGCGTGCGCGCGGCGTACCAAGCTTTGTTTTTCGGCGAGGGTGAGTTTCGTACTCGCGTCGATCGCGTCGTTAGCGACTATGGTGCGGATCCGCTGGTGAGCAAGATCATCGAGTTCATTCGTGCGGGAAAGCGCCCGCTTACAATGGCTGTCAAACGCAGTGAGGCGGACGAAAAGGCATGAGTGTAGCCGCAGCCGTTGGGCAAGACGGCCCGCTCGGTCTAATTTGCGGCGGCGGTACGCTGCCTCGAGCCGTGGCTGAGTCAGTTTCAAAGCGTGGACGAGCAGTTGTGCTATTCGCGCTTCGCGGCCACGCTGACCCGACATTGGTTGCGCGCTATCCGCATCACTGGCTTCGTGTGGGCCAGCTTGGCGCCTTTACACGGCTGGCACACTCGGCCGGTTGCCGCGACGTGGTTTTTATCGGGTCGTTGGTGCGGCCGACCTTGTGGAATCTTCGTCCTGATTTCCTGGGATTGATGATGTTGCCGCGCATCATGGCTGCGTACCGCGGCGGGGACAATCATCTGTTGTCGGGTGTAAGCCGGATTGTCGAGGAGCAGGGCTTCCGCCTGCTCGGCGCGCACGAGGTGGCACCGGAGATACTCGTGCCAGAAGGTGTGCTTGGCCGCATCGATGTATCGGAGCAGGATCGACTAGATATTACTTTAGGCCTCAACTATTTGCACGCGAGCGGCGCGTTCGATATCGGACAAGCTGTGGTGGTGGCCGGCAAGCGCGTGCTGGCGGTGGAGGCTGCCGAAGGCACGGACCAGATGCTGACGCGCGTCGCCGAGTTGCGCGCCAACGGGCGGATCGGCGCACCGGCAGGTATCGGTGTATTGGTGAAGGCGCCGAAACCGGGGCAAGACCGCCGTTTCGATTTGCCATCCATCGGGCCGAACACCGTGGCTGGGGTCGCGCGTGCGAAGCTAGCCGGCATTGCGGTTTTGGGCGGCACAACCGTGATCGCGGAACCGGAACGGCTCGTGAGCGAAGCCGACCGCGCCGGGATCTTTGTTGTCGGCGTGCCGGCT
>DASWAK010000543.1:0-11864 GCA_036391175.1 Pseudolabrys sp. | reverse complement strand
CGAGTACTACCATCTCGTATTCGTATTTCGCTTTCGGGTCGGCATTGCGCAGGCGAACGGCGAGATCGGCCGAATTTCGACCACCAAGACCGTTCACAGAAACACCGCCGGTGAGTGGGCCTATGAAGCCGACCTTAACTTTGTCTTTGGCTTCGGCGGTCGCTGCGGCGAGAGCAAATATAATTGCAGCAATACAAGCCGCCGTGCCGTGCACTGTTTTTGTCATATGTCCTCCCTCCGTCGTTTTATCCCAAAATGGTTTTGGTAGTTCCGGGCATAGTTGCGCGGGAGAGGACTTACGGCAAGCCCGTATTTTTGTTGTAAAAAACAGAGCAGGATGTCGTAGGTGGTCAGATGCGGATAGAAAAGGGCGGCTGCAGAGCCACCCTTTTTCATTTCATCACAGTGGCCGCAATCAGTTGCTCGACTGTCCGGTCGTCTCCGCCAGCGAGCGGCCGATGCGATTAAAGCGCGCCTTTTGCTCGCTGGTGAGCGAGCTGTAAAAGCTCTCTAGCGCCGGCTTCACTGTCTTGGCGGCGTCGATCATTGCTTGCAGGCGCTTTTCCATCGCATCCAGCCGCCCTGGCGGCGTGATCGGCGTCTCATCCGGACAAGCGGCTTGCATGATCGACACCGCTTTGCTGGTCGCATCCTGCAGCTTGTTCAGCTCGGCCTCTTGCGCATCGGTGGGGTTAAGCGCGTCTTCGATTTTCTCGATTGGCAGGTTGGCAAGGCCTTGTTTTGGCTGCTTGCAGGTTTCGGCCGCTTGCGAGGCTTCGCTCGCCTCGGCATTGGTGGCGGTGTTCTTTGGGCCGAGCTCGTTGAAGCGTTCCTTTTGCTCGTCGCTGAGCGAATCGTAGAACCTCTCCAGCGCCGGGCGCACCGTTTGCACCGTTTGTAGGGTCGCATCAAGGCGAGCAGTCATTGAGTCCAAGCGGCCCGGAGGCGTGAGTGGGAACGCATTTTCCGGCGGACATGACGCTTTGAACACTGCGGCGGCATCCTGGCTCGCCTTGCGCACATCGCCAAGCAATTGCTTCTGATCGGCATTCAGACCGACCTTGCGTTCGATTTCGGCAAACGGCCATGCCGTAATTCCGCTGCCGGGCTGTTTGCACAGTTCCTGCACGCCGGCATAGCTCGGGCTCGGCGCTGACGGCGCGGTAGATGGTGCGGCATAAGCGTAATCCTGCGGCGGGCCGGCCTCGCCCCAGAATACGCCGTCGAAGAAGTCGTCATAGGCGTAAGCCCAGTAGCCGTCGTCATAGCCGTACGGCCAGAATGTGTAGTCAAAAATATCGGAATAGGCGTAGGGCCAGAACACCGGGCCATACCAGGCGACGAAGCTTGCACGATGGCCTTGTCGCCAGGCACGATGCGCCGCCACATGCGCAAAACGGTCGCGCGCGTTGACGCCACCGGCCCGCTGCGCAAAGCGCCAGGCGAAACGGCCATGCCGTGCGGCGTCCTGCGTCACACGTGCGGTACCGTCGCGCCGGTTCGCGCGTAAGGTCCGCGCATTCGGCTGCGCCTGCAACACATTGGGCGGCACGTTTTGTTGCCGGCTAAGCGCACGCTGTTGACGCGCATTTTGAATTTGCTCACGCCTCTGTGCCCGCTGCGATGTGGGAACGCGGCGCAGTTCACGATCCTCGCTCTGCCGCAGGGCGCGCTCGGCACGCTGCTGTTGACGTGTATCGAGTTTAAGTTGTGGCTGTGCCTGTAGGTTCGGCTTTGCTTGCACGCTCGGCTGCACATGCTGCTGTCGCAATGCACGCTCCTGGCGCAGTTGATGCTGCTGTACAGTGCGATTGACGGTCGGAGCCTGCCGTTGGACCGGCGCGACGGTGCGTTGTGGAGCCCGAACTTGCGGGGTGACCGCGTGTTGCGGCCCTTGCCGCGGCGCGATGCGTGCCGTTGGCACCTGGTGCTGCGGTGCGATCCGTGCGGCGGGCGCTTGACGCGGCGGCGCCATACGCATGGCGGGCGCCGGATGTGGGCCGGGCGGGCGGGCCGCAGGGGCAACAGATCGCGCCGGTGCGACTTTCGCCGGCGTCTGCCTTATGGGCTGCTCCTTTGCGCCAGCGGTTATCGGCATGGCCGCGGCCAACGCCGTTGCAAGCGCCGCCGCGAGAATTCCTGTCCGTTTTGTCATGTTTCATCCTCCACCACGTCCCGGATGCGGTTCCATCCTTCAACTAGTTAAACGGACCGGTGTTCATAAACCCGGCGGCTGATCGTGCGGATGTGATCGAAGATGAATGTTTTGTAATTTTTGCGCCAGCATCGCCCTATCGCAATGCGCAAACTTACAGGTCGGCGGGATAAAAGTTTGGGCGGCTGCGGCTTGGCTCGAAGAGGTACGGGCGGCCATGGCGCGGCCTGGCGGCTAAAGGCGGAACAAGTTGGTAGCGATTGAAGAAGCGGACGCGATTACGAGCGTCCGACTTCTAGCGATGAAGCACTTATCGGTTTGAGCCGCTGGTGCCGCCGGCGCGAAGACGCTCGATCAATTCGGCGGTCGGATAGGAATCTGCCGGTAGGCCGAACTTCATTTGCGCTTTCTTCGTTGCATTACGAGTCCCGGTTCCGATCTTGCCGTCGACCTCGCCGACGCCCTCATAGCCGTGCTTGATGAGCAGGCGCTGCAGTTCCATGATTTGCGGCGTCGAGAGCGGCACGATATTCGCAATGCCTGAATGGTCGACGGTCGATGCGCCAGCAAGCCGTGTGGCGAAATAGGCGACGGTGGTCGAATAAACCATTGCCGAATTCCACCCGAGGAATGCTTTGAAATTCGGATAGGCGAGGAATGCCGGTCCGTTACGGCCCATCGGCAGGATAAGCGAGGCCGGTAAATCGTCTGATGGCAGTGAGCCGTATGCAGACTTCACGCCCCATGCGACCCATTTCGAGCGCGGATGCTGGATATCAATGTCGGCTTCCTGCCACGGCAGGGTGGAAGGCACGTGCACCTCTTGCAGCCACGGCTGGCCGCGCTTCCAGCCAAGGCTCACTAGAAAGTTAGCGGCGGAGGCGAGCGTGTCCGGGACGCTATGGATCAAGTCGCGGCGGCCATCGCCATCGAAGTCAACTGCGTTCTTGAGATAGTCGGAAGCGGTGAACTGCATGCCACCAAACTCTCCGGCCCAGTCCCCTATCATATCCTCGACGCGTTGGTCGCCGCGCTCGATGATGCGTAACGCGTCAAACAATTGCTGGCGGAAGAAGTCGGGCCGGCGGCAGTCATAGGCGAGCGATGCAATCGCACTTAAGATATTGTACTTGCCGAAGTTGGCGCCGAAGTCGCTTTCGAGGCCCCAGAACGCAGTCAGCACCGGGGCGGGCACGCCGTATTTCTCCTCGATGCGCGCGAACAGGGCCGCATGTTGCTTGATCTTCGCGAGTCCGGTTGGGATTCGGCCACCACCGACCATGCGGTCGGAGAATTGCAGGAAGGTCTGGTTGAACACCGCCTGGCCGTGATCGCGACGAATGATCGCCTGGTCGAACGTCATGCTCGGCGCGGCAGCTGCGATGACGCGTGGCGAGATGCCTTGCGCAGCGGCCTCCTTCTTGAAGTCCTCGAGCCAGCGCTCGTAGCTGCCGGAATTGCGGCAGCTAGCTGCTGAGGCCTGCCCTGCAAGGAGCGCACCGAGTGCGAACACGGCCAGTGCCAATGTTGTTTTTCGCATCATTCAGTCCATCTGTTGCGAGGATCAAAGTTAAAACTGCCTCGATCAGGCTAAAGCGATTGCAGGTGGCAGTTATGATACCCACATCGGGTTGAGGCCGAAATAAATGTGAGATGCCACCTGCGCGGTCATGGCCGAGCTCCCAAGTCGCGGGCGACCGACCGGCCGTGGTGGCCTTACGCCCATGCGTCCCCGCGCAAAGTCCGGCACCCGCAGTGGTTAGTCAAGGTGAGGCTTTCGCAGCCTGCACCCTTGCGCGCATACTCGCCGCTCCCCGGCTGAAAGGGGTCAAGAACAGGGAGGATGTCGTGGCTGCCAATGTCCGCTTTTCGAATCCGAAAACGCTCGCCAAACCACCAGGCTACAGCTACGTGGTTGAGGCGACCGGGCCCAACCGGCTGATCTTCATAGCCGGCCAGCTGGGACTTGACATGGAGAATAAACTGGTTGGCATGGCGGGAGATTTCCGCGCGCAGGCAAACAAAGCGATCGACAATCTCAAGCTCGCGCTTGCCGACGTCGGTGCGACGATTAAAGACGTTGTGAAGATCAACAATTATCTTGTCGACATGTCGCATATCGCGATTTTCCGCGAGGTGCGCGATCAGCATTTCAATATGTCGGCACCACCAGCCAGCACGACGGTGGCGATTGCGCAGCTGGCGCGACCGGGCGCCCTGTTCGAGATCGAGGCAATCGCGGTGTTGCCAGCGAAGGCTGCCAAGTCGGCAAAGGTCAAATCTGCCGCCCGCCGCGGTACGGTTAAAGCGCGCCGAAAGAAACGATAGCGGAGTAACGCGACTGCAGATCGAGCTCACCCACAGCGTGTAATCTAAGAAAACGCGGAATACTGCACGCCCGCTCAGTGCGCCTCGTCCCAATTGTCAGCCGCGCGAGCGTCGACCTGAAGCGGTACGTGCAGCGAGACCGCCGGGTCGGGAGCGCTCTGCATTACGCTCTTGATGACCGGGAGCGTGCGCTCGACTTCGTTTGCCGGCACCTCAAAGACCAGTTCGTCGTGCACTTGCAGAAGCATCTTTGCGCCCAACTTGTCTTTCTGAAGCTCCGGCTCAATGCGGATCATCGCGCGGCGGATGATGTCAGCCGCAGACCCCTGCAAACGGGCATTAATCGCGGCGCGCTCATTGAACGAGCGGATCGAAGGATTGCTTGCCTTGATGTCGGGGTAGTGGCACTTGCGGCCAAATAGGGTGAGCACATAGCCGTGTTCGCGACAAAACTCGCGCGTTTCGTCCATGTAGTCTCGGATGCCTGGGAAACGCTCGAAATATTTCTTGATATAAGCGCCGGCTTCTTTTGCATCGATGCCGAGCTGCGCTGCGAGTCCAAATGCCGAAATGCCGTAGATAATCCCAAAATTGATCGCCTTCGCGCGGCGGCGCACTTCGCCCGGCATGTCCTTGACCGGTACGCCGAACATCTCTGAGGCGGTCATTGCGTGGATGTCGACACCGTCCTGGAACGCCTTGCGCAACGCCGGCACGTCGGCGACTTCTGACAACAACCGCAGCTCGATCTGAGAATAATCGGCGGAGAGGAGCTTCATGCCGGGCGAAGCGACGAAGGCCCGCCGGATCTTGCGCCCATCTTCGGTTCGAATAGGGATATTCTGCAGGTTCGGCTCGGACGACGATAGCCGCCCGGTCGAGGTGGCAGCCAGCGCGTAGCTCGTGTGGACGCGGTGCGTCTTCGGGTTGACGTAAGCCGGCAGCGCCTCGGTATAGGTCGAACGCAATTTCGATACCTGGCGCCAGTCAAGGATGACTTGCGGGAGCTTGTGGCCCTGCTCGGCCAGCTCTTCCAGAGCGCGCGCGCCAGTTGACCATTGTCCAGTCTTGGTCTTCGTGCCACCGGGCAATCCCATTTGGCCAAACAGGATGTCGCCCAATTGTTTGGGGCTACCGGGATTCACCTGCGTTCCAGCGATCTTGTTGATGTCTCGTTCGAGCGCTGCTTGCTTCTTGCCAAAGTCACTGGAGAGTTGCGACAGGACACCCGGATCGACCGAAATCCCGCGCTCCTCCATGCACGCAAGAACATGGGGCATTGGCCGTTCCAACGTCTCGTAAACGCTCACAACTTTCTCGGCGACCATGCGCGGCTTTAATGCCTGCCAGAGGCGAAGCATCACATCGGCATCTTCGGCGGCATAGGTCGCCGTGCGAGCGATCGGCGTCGCTTCTGGCGTAAACAGGGCTTTCTCTTTGCTCTTCACATCGTTGAAGCGCGAGGGACTGCGGTCGAGGTAGCGCGTGGCGACGCTGTCCATGTCATGCGAGGCCTTGCCGGCGTCCAGCACGTAAGACATCAGCATGGTGTCGTCAGTTGCCCCGAGTCGGATGCCGCGGCAAGCCAGCACCAGCCAATCGCGTTTCACGTCGTGACCGATCTTGATGATGCTGCCGTCCTCCAGAATCGATTTAAGCGTCTTAAGCGCATCACGCTCAACAACTTGTCCGGCGCAAAGTTTTGCTGCGAATAATCCGGAAGACTCTCCTTCACTTGCCTCGCGGTGACCGAGCGGCAGATAGCCTGCTTCGTTTGGCGCTACGGCCAGCGCGACACCGCACAGCGTGGTCTGCATCGGATCGAGGCTACTGGTTTCGGTCTTCAGCGCCAGAACGCCGGTGTCGTGAGCGCGCGCGATCCAATGCGCAAGGCGATCGAGCGTGCCGATCGTCTCATACTTGGCTCGATCGATCTTGCTGGCGCGCAATGCCGAAAGTCGGCGCTCGGACAGAGAGATTGGTGTCAGTCCGGCGGAATCGATGCTCGGCCTGGCCGCGCCCTTACGCGAAGATGGCGCAACCAGGGGGAGCTGTCCTTGTCCGCTGGTACGGCCGGCCCGAATAGGAGATGGCCTAGAGGACTCGGAAGCTGTCGCGCCGCTCGATGCTGGAGTCCCGTCGGCCTCGATTTGGCTTGCATCAATGCCCGCCTTTTCAGCGACGCGCTGCGTCAGCGTCCTGAATCCCATCGCCTTGAGAAAAATGATGAGGGCCTTGTAATCCGGTTCATGCACCGCGAGGTTTTCGACCGGCACTTCAAGTGGCACCCGGTCGTCAAGTGTGACGAGCCTCTTAGAAATGCGAGCAGCTTCAGCATTGTCAATGAGGGCTTGGCGACGCTTCTCCTGCTTGATCTCGCCGCTACGTTTGAGCAGCGTTTCAAGGTCGCCGTATTCGCTGATGAGCTGCGCCGCGGTCTTCACGCCGATGCCTGGCACACCCGGCACGTTGTCAGATGTATCGCCGATCAGCGCCTGCACCTCGATAACCTTTTTCGGCGGCACGCCGAATTTCTCGATCACTTCCGGAACGCCGATGCGGGTATCTTTCATCGTGTCGTACATGATCACGCAATCGTTCACGAGCTGCATGAGGTCTTTATCGGACGACACGATGGTGGCGGTCGCGCCCGCCTCGCAGGCAATACGTGCGTAAGTTGCAATCAGGTCATCGGCTTCGTAGCCGGCTTGCTCGAGGCAAGGGATCTCGAAGGCGCGCACTGCGTCCCGGATCAGCGGAAACTGCGGGATGAGATCATCGGGCGGAGGCGGCCGATGCGCCTTGTAGTCCTTGTACATCTCCGTGCGGAAGGTCTTTTCCGACTTATCGAAGATCACCGCGAGATGTGTCGGTCGCTCTTCTGGCTTCATCTCCTTGAGGAGCTTCCAGAGCATGCTGCAGAAGCCATAGACGGCATTGACATGCGTGCCGTCCGGCGTGCGCGGCTCGAATCTAATCGCGTGATAAGCGCGGAAGATGTATCCGGAACCATCGACCAGGAACAGGTGGTCGCCCTTCTTGAGCGGGCGCGGGGCTGGAACGTACGCGGGCGGGGCGGCTTTCGTCTTGGATTTGGCGAGGGCTGGCATGGTTCCGAATGTGGGCCCGGAGGGCGCGTTAATCAATCCGCCAAAAAAGTGCGGCCACAGAAAATGCGCATTGCCCTGCACCTCTCGCCACTGTGGATGACGTTTGCTATGCAGGCGCGTTGACCGGAAACGGTTTGTCACTTTCATGACGGATTTTCCATGCGCGTTGCCATGATCGGCACCGGCTATGTTGGCCTTGTTTCAGGCGCTTGCTTCGCCGATTTCGGCCATGAGGTGGTCTGCGTCGATAAGGACAAGGCGAAGATCGCTGCGTTGAGGCGCGGCGAGATGCCGATCTACGAGCCGGGGCTCAATGAAATGGTCGCCGTCAATGCCCGGGCTGGCCGGCTGAAATTTGCTACAGAGCTTTCCGCCGCGGTGGCCGCCGCGGATGCGGTGTTCATCGCGGTCGGCACGCCCTCGCGCCGGGGTGACGGCTTTGCCGACCTCAGTTTCGTCCGCGATGCTGCCCGCGAGATCGCGCGAGCGCTCGACGGCTTTACAGTTGTGATCACCAAGTCAACCGTGCCGGTCGGCACCGGCGACGAAGTTGAGCGCATAATCCGTGAGACAAGGCCCGACGCCGACTGTACGGTTGTGTCAAATCCCGAATTTCTCCGAGAAGGTGCGGCCATTCGGGACTTCAAGCATCCCGACCGCATCGTGATCGGCAGCACGGATACGCGCGCGCGAGAGGTCATGAGCGAGCTATATCGACCACTCTATCTCAACCGTTCGCCGATTCTCTTTACCGATCGGCGTACCGCCGAACTGATTAAATACGCAGCGAACGCCTTTCTCGCTACCAAGATTACTTTCATCAACGAAATCGCCGATCTCGCCGAAAAGGTCGGCGCTGACGTGCAGGAAATTGCGCGCGGCATCGGTCTCGACAACCGCATCGGCTCGAAATTTTTGCACGCCGGTCCAGGCTATGGTGGCTCATGTTTCCCCAAGGATACGGTGGCGCTGATCAAGACCGCGCAGGACCACGCTGCGCCGCTGCGCATCGTCGAGGCAGTTGCGCAAGTCAACGATGCGCGCAAGCGCGCAATGGCGCGCAAGGTTTCAGCGGCCCTTGGCGGCGAATTGCGTGGAAAGACCGTCGCGGTGTTGGGCCTCACGTTCAAGCCGAACACCGACGACATGCGCGAGGCACCGTCGATCCCGCTCATAACTGCATTACAGGATATGGGCGCCAAGGTGCGTGCCTTCGACCCGGTCGGCATGGAGCAAGCCAAGAGCGTGATCGGCAATGTCACCTTCTGCAATGATACATATTCGTGCGCGGAAGGCGCATCCGCGCTGGTGATCGTCACTGAATGGGAGCAGTTTCGCGCACTCGATTTCGAGCGGCTAAAGACAGTCATGGCGCAGTCAGTATTGGTCGATCTGCGTAATGTTTATCGGCCGGAGGAGATTGCCCGTCACGGCTTCGTCTACGAGAGCGTCGGCCGAGCACGGAAGTGATGTTTAACGAAGCTCTCTTTCCTAAAAGTTGTCGTCCCCCGCGCAAGCGGGGGGCCCAGTAATCACCGACATCGCGTTACTTTGAATCCCGCGTTACTGGATCATCCGCGTGGCGGATGATGACGCCGAAAGCCATGCAAAGCTTCGATACATCTCTACCCATCGACACCGCGCTGCCGGGGCTTACCGCCGCGCTCTCCCGCAACAATACCGTCGTGCTGGTGGCGCCGCCCGGCGCAGGCAAAACCACGCGCGTGCCGCTGGTGCTGCTCGACGAGCCATGGGCAAGAACCAAGAAGATTCTGGTTCTGGAGCCACGCCGGCTCGCTGCGCGTGCAGCAGCGACACGGATGGCGTCGACGCTGGATGAGCAGGTTGGTGATACTGTCGGTTTGCGCGTGCGATTCGGTTCGAAGGTGACCAAACGCACGCGCATAGAGGTCGTAACTGAGGGGGTCTTCACGCGGCTTGTACTCGATGATCCATCACTGGATGGCGTCGCCGCCGTGGTGTTTGACGAATTTCATGAGCGGTCACTGGATGCCGATCTTGGTCTGGCGCTCGCACGCGACGCGCAGCAAGGCTTGCGTCAGGACCTCAAACTGCTGGTGATGTCAGCGACGCTTGACGGCGCGCGCGTGGCGGCGTTGCTCGGCAATGCGCCGGTGATCGAAAGCGAAGGCCGCGCTTTCGCGGTGGACACGCGGTATCTCGGCCGTGATCCCCGCGCGCCAATCGAGCGCCAAGTCGCGGAGGCGGTGGAACGCGCATTGCGCGCGGAAACCGGGTCGCTCCTAGTGTTTCTGCCGGGGACAGCTGAAATCCGCCGCACCGAGACGCTGCTGAAGGAGCGTGTGATGGAAGCAGATGTCGACATTGTCGCGCTCTTCGGCACGCTCGAAGCGCGCGAGCAAGACCGGGCAATTTCGCCGTCTCCGGCAGGCCGGCGCAAAGTGGTGCTGGCGACCTCTATCGCGGAAACGTCGCTCACTATCGAAGGTGTGCGCGTTGTTATCGACAGCGGTCTGGCGCGCGTGCCGCGCTACGAGCCGGATGTAGGCTTAACAAGGCTGGAAACAGTGCGCGTTTCGCGCGCCGCCGCCGACCAACGTCGTGGCCGTGCCGGACGCACTGAGCCGGGCGTCTGCTATCGGCTGTGGGACGAGCCACAGACCGGATCGCTGGAGCCCTATACGCGCCCGGAAATCTTGTCGGCCGACTTGTCATCTTTCGTGCTCGACCTTGCCCTATGGGGCACCGTCAATCCAGGAAAGCTCGCGTTTCTTGATGCGCCCCCTCAGGCTGCGCTCGGTGAGGCCAGAACGTTGCTCATGGAGTTGGGGGCCATCAACGCGGACGGCCGCATCACCGAAGAGGGCCGCAAACTGCGTGCTTTACCCTTGCCGCCGCGGCTTGCGCGGATGGTGGTTGATGCGGCAGCCGAAGGCGCCGGCGTGCTGGCTGCCGGGATCGCCGCCATTCTCACGGAGCGCGGCCTCGGCGGCGATGACATCGACTTAACCCATCGTCTCGATAATTTCCGACGCGATCGTTCCAGGCGCGCCGAGGATGCGCGCGCGATGGTGAAGCGATGGGCCGACACCGCGGGCGGTTCGAAAGAAAGCGGCAAACATTCCCCCGGCTCGCTCCTTGCGCTGGCTTATCCTGACCGTATCGCCAAGGGCCGCGGCGGTGGCGGCGGCGCCTTCCTTCTCGCCAATGGTCGCGGCGGAGCCGTCGATCCGGCGTCGCCGCTCGCGCGCGAGCCGTTCCTGGTAGTAGCCGAGCTCACCGGCGTCGCTGCGGCGAGCCGTATCTTGCTAGCGGCGCCGATCGCGCTTGGCGAGATAGAGGCGCGTTTCGCCGGTCAAATTGAAGATCGGGAGGCGATAACTTTCGACAGCGTTTCCGCCTCCTTGCGCTCGCGTCGCAGTCGCCGACTCGGCGCGCTGACGCTGGCTGAGCAATCAAGGTCGGTCACAGTCAATAGCGAAAGTGCCAAGCTGCTGGCCGAGGGCATTGCTACACTCGGTATCCACAAGCTGCCGTGGAGCAAGCCTCAACTTCAATTGCGCAATCGCGTAATGTTTCTACGCCGGGCTGAAGGCGATGACTGGCCCGATCTCTCGGATGAGGCGCTGGCGGTCAGCGCTCGCGATTGGCTCGCGCCATTCCTGACCGGGAAGACAGCGCTATCGCAGATTGGCGCCGACGATCTTTCCGGTGCACTTGATGCATTAATCTCTTGGAATTTGCGCAAGCGCCTCGATGCGGAGGCACCAACGCATTTTACTGCGCCATCTGGGTCGCACGTGCCCATCGACTACGAGGCGGAGGAGGGACCGAAGCTCGCGATCCGCGTGCAGGAATTGTTCGGCCTCGCGGTGCATCCTGCGGTCGCGGGCGGCCGTGTGCCGCTCTTAATCGAGCTGCTGTCGCCGGCGCACCGGCCCGTGCAGGTGACGCGCGATCTGCCCGGCTTCTGGCGCGGCAGCTACAAGGACGTAAGAACCGATCTGCGCGGCCGATATCCAAAACATCCCTGGCCTGACGATCCGCTGACGGCACCGGCGACCCGCCGTGCCAAGCCTCGCGGCCAATAATTCTGCGGCTGATACCTTCAATTGTCGTAAATCAGCTTACCGGCGACTCACCATGCGTAAAAACGCACCAAGTTCCATATGGCCGTTAAGCCCCCCTTGATCGTCGCATGTCAGGATTGCCAGCAACCTACGGGCTTTGCCATGCGTCAGCTATTTGTGCTTGCTATTGGCTTGCTCGTGGTCGGAAGCTATGCGGCG
>DASWAK010000542.1:0-5455 GCA_036391175.1 Pseudolabrys sp. | reverse complement strand
TTTCTGCTCCCTGGCGGCCCGATCACCATCTATCCAGTCGCTGGCGCCTTCCTCGTCATGGGTGCCGATGCCGGCGCCGTGGTCGCCTTTATCGTAAGCTGGACGCTCATCGGTTATACGCGCGCGTTGGTCTGGGAACTGCCGTTCTTCGGTTCGGACTTCGTAATCTGGCGCATCATCGAAGCGCTTCCGTTACCGATTATCGCCGGCCTGCTGGCGCGCATCGTGGTGCGCGCGGGTTTTGAATACCGCGAGGGCATAAAATGACACTCGCCATCAACGTCCTGTTGTGGCTGGTGGTCGGCGTTCTGGCATCGCTCGCTGCCATGCGAGGGCGCGTACTGCTCAATGATGGCGCGCGCACCGGCATGATGGAGTTCATCCTCCTCCTGCCGCGCATCGGAGTCGGTGTAATTGGTTCCGGCTTCGTAGCTGAAGCGCTGCCAAACGAATGGATTGCGCCGTGGCTCGGGCCAGAATCGGGATTTTTCGGCGTCCTCATCGCCACGATTGGCGGCGCACTCACACCGGGCGGTCCGGTGGTTGGGTTCTCGATAGGTGCTGCCGCACTAAAAAGCGGAGCAGGCGCGCCCCAAGTCATCGCTTACACCACGGCTTGGGCTCTGTACGCCATCCATCGGCTTCTCATTTGGGAAGTGCCAATGATGCCAGCGCGCGTGGTCTGGTTGCGCGCAATGGTATCATTGCCATTGCCATTCATGGCCGCAGCACTCGCAATACTGCTCGGGCGGCCATAACGCTCGTCGGCATTTTCCCCCGCTGTCGCACATGCTAGCGTGGTTTCCGGAAGGCGGGCTGACACCGCCGCCGGGCGAGGGGGCGATGGCGGAAGAAGTAAAATCGAGCGCAGAAGCGCAAGTTATTTCCGACGAACAACTCCGTAAGGCGGAAGAATACGTCCAGCAGGAAGAAGGTGCCGCCAACCGGCTCGCGGGTTGGGTAGGGACCATTGTAACCGGCATCGCCGTCGCGATGACGCTGTTCCATCTCTACGCGGCTTACGACATCGTTCCGACGCAAGTGCTGCGCTACATCCACGTTGCATTCGTGCTACTGCTTAGCTTTCTGCTGTTCCCGCTCGCCTCGCGCTTCCGCAACCACGTGCAATGGTTCGACGTGATACCGGCGCTGGCCGGCATCGGGATCATTATTTACGCCCTCTCGGGTGGCGATGAATTCCTCGATCGCGCCGCGGTCCCGGACCATTGGGACGTGATCCTCGGCGGTATTTTCACCGTGCTCGTGCTGGAAGCAGCGCGCCGCACCACCGGGCCGATCATGCCGGTAGTTGCGATTCTGTTCATCGCCTATGCAATGCTGGGCCCCTATCTGCCAGCGCCCTGGACCCATCGCGGCTTCGACGTCGCGCGCCTGGTCGGCCATCTGTTCATCACGCTCGAAGGTATTTTCGGCGTTGCGGTCGACGTGTCAGCCACGTTGATCATCATGTTCACGATTTACGGCGCGATCCTGCAGCATTCCGGTGCCGGCAAGTTCTTCATCGATTTCTCGCTCGCGGTCATGGGCGGCAAACCATCGAGCGCCGGTCGCGCGGTAGTAGCGTCCTCATTTCTGCTCGGCGGTCCGTCCGGCTCCGGCGTTGCGACCACAGTGATGATCGGCACGGTGGCATGGCCGATGCTGAAGAAAGCCGGCTTCCAGCAGGACGCCGCGGGCGGGTTGCTCGCCGCGGGTGGTCTCGGCGCCATTATCTCGCCGCCGGTATTGGGCGCCGCCGCCTTCCTGATTGCTGAGTTTCTGAAGATTAGTTACCTCGACGTGATCTGGATGGCGACCATCCCGACATGCCTCTACTACCTGTCGCTTTTGTTCATGGTTGAGCTCGACGCGCTGCGTTTCGGCGCCCAAGAGGTGGTGTTCAAGCAAGAAATGTCGATCTGGGAGATGACAAGACGCTATGGCTTCCATTTCGTCTCGCTGGTCGCCGTGGTCGTGTTCATGGTCATTGGCTATTCGCCGATGCTAGCAGTGTTCTATTCGACCATGCTTGCCTTCGGCATGAGCGCGCTGACGCCCGAAACCACACTCGGCCCACGGCAATTGCTGGTCCCGATGCTCATCATCCTCTGCGTCGCGGCCGTGGTCGGTATCATTCCGGGAATTAGCACGTCTGCGCCGGCGGTGTTGCTGCAATCCTATTTCCCGATGCTTATGCTGCTGCTAATCGGGGCACTTGCGTTCCTTGGTTTGAACGCGAAGGGGCAGCAGTTTGTGCCCCCGTCCAAAAAACTGACGTCCGCGCTTGCCGATGGTTCGATCGGTGTGCTTAGCGCCGCAACCACCTGCGCTGCTGCAGGTATCATCGTCGGCGTGGTTACACTCACCGGGCTTGGGTTGAAATTCTCGTCGATCGTGATCGACTTCTCCGGCGGCAGCCTGCTGATGACGGCGATCTACACCTCGCTGGTGGTCTGGATCATCGGGCTCGCGGTGCCAGTGACGGCGTCCTACATCATCTGCGCGGTCATCGCGGCGCCGGCGCTCATCAAGCTCGGCGTGCCGGACTACGCCGCCCACATGTTCATCTTTTACTACGCGGTGCTTTCGGAGGTGTCGCCGCCGACCGCGCTGTCGCCCTTCGCGGCAGCGGCTATTACCGGCGGCGATCCCTACAAGACCACGATGCAAGCCTGGAAATACACACTGCCCGCATTTCTGGTACCGTTCGTGTTCGTGCTCGATCCGCTCGGCGCCGGCCTGCTGCTCAAGATTCCCAAGGGTGGATCGATCTACGACATCGTCTGGATCACGGCGGTCACCGGCGCCGGCCTCGGCGCGCTCTCGGTTGCGGCGCAAAACTGGGCGATCCGGCGTACCACGGCGGTCGAGCGTGGCCTGTTCCTGCTGACCGGGCTGTTACTGGTGTTCCCCAGCCTGCTCGAGGCGATGATGGAAGGCATGACAGGCCTTGATATTCCGCATCCGGCGCCTTTCGGTCTCGCGCTGGGCGCCGGCTTGTTGCTATGGCAATGGTTCAGCCGGAAGCCTTCGCCGGCTCGAGTTTCGTAAATGCGTCAGGAATACGTAGGGAGGAAGACAATGAAACGAGGATTCACACTGACTGTGGCGGCGGCAGCGGCTGCGATACTCGCATTGGGTGGCGCAATCGCTCAACAGCGGGCGATCGCAATCGGCACTGGTGGTACCGGCGGCGTCTACTATCCGATCGGCGGCGCGCTCGCGAACCTGATCTCGAAGACCTATCCGAACATGCAGGCGACCGCGCAGGTCACAGGCGGTTCGGTCGACAACCTCAAGCTGATCAATTCCGGGCAGAGCGAATTGGCCTTCTCGATGGCCGACGCTGCACTCGATGCCTTCAATGGCGTTGACAAGTTTAAGGGCACCAAGGTGCCGTTGCGCACGCTGATGGTGCTCTATCCGAACATCATGCATGTGGTGTCCATTGAAGGCACCGGCGTCAACACGCTCGCGGACCTCAAGGGCAAGCGCGTGTCCACCGGCGCACCCGGTAGCGCCACCGAGGTGATGGCGTTTCGCGTCATCGAAGCGGCCGGGCTCGACAAGGACAAGGACATGAAGCGCGAGCGCCTTTCGGTTGCCGAGTCAGTGAATGCGATCAAGGACCACAAGATTGACGCGTTCTTCTGGGTCGGCGGCTTGCCGACCGCCGGCGTGACCGATCTCGCCGCTACGCCGGGGACGAAGATCAAGATGATTGATCACTCCGACGTTGTCGCCAAGATGAACGCCAAGTATGACAATCTTTATTCGACCGCTGTCATCAAGGCTGGCACGTATCCGGGCCAGGACAAGGACAACCAGGTGTCTGCGGTGTGGAATATCCTTGTCACCAGCGACAAGATGTCGAACGAGGACGCCTACAACATCGTCAAGCTGATCATCGACAAGAAGGATGATCTGGTTGCCGTGCACAAGGATGCGGCGAGCTTCACGGTCGACAACCAGGTGGTAGCAAATTCGCCCATCCCATGGCATCCCGGCGCGGTGAAATACTTCAAGGAAAAGGGTGCCAAGATGTAAGGCCACGCGCCTCGAACGCAGATCTTGCAAAGGTCCCGGGTCTGCAGCGCACAAATTCGCCTGCGCTGCGCCCGGGACACGCGTTTCTAATGCACGTGCGAAGCGTGCTGGATTGGCGCTGCGAGGCAGGCGAAATAACCGAGTGCACTTAGTGCAGCGATGCAGAAGCTGACCGGCCAATCGGTGTAGAAGGCCATCGTCAGGCCAAGCCAGGCCTCGGCGATCGCCAATGCCGCGGACACGAATAATCCGCTCCAAAGTCCGGTGGTCACGCGCTGCGCTGCAGCTGGTGGACCAACCATCAGCGTGAACACCAGCAGTACGCCGACAATCTGTGCGCATTCCGACACCGCCAGCGCCACGATCGCAAGAAATGCGGTCGAGACGAAGCGCATGGGCACGCCTTTGGCCTCCGCCAATTCCGGCTGCAGACTGGCGAAGATCAAGGGCCGCATGATGGTGGCGAGCGCGGCCAGGGTGATCGCGCCGAGTACGGCCAGGGTCGCGATCATGGCATGATCGACGGCCAGTACGTTACCGAAGAGTAACGCGGTCGCTTGTGTGGCGAACGACGTATGGTAGTGCAAAAACAAAAGTCCGAACCCAAGCGCCAGCGCGAGGACTACGCCGATCGCCACGTCACGATTGCTGATGCGCTCACTAAGCGTGCCCATTACGATACCGGCCGCGAGCGTGAACGCGAGCAGGCCCCACAACGGCGCGAGGCCGATCAGCCCGGCGCCGGTCGCGCCGGCAAACCCGATATGCGACAAGGCGTGGCCAGCGAAAGTCTGCCCGCGCATGACCAGGAAATACCCGACAAGGCCTGATACCACCGCAACGATGCCGGCGGCGACGAAAGCGTTGGTCATGAATTCGTAGGCGAACATGTCAGTGGTGATGGTGTTGGCCGTGCTCGTGGCCATGGCCGTGGTGGTCGTGCAAGTGATCGGTGCGCTCGACGTCGCGGCCGCGCGACATCACGAAAATGTGGTCATCGGCGCGCACCACTTGGATCTCGGTGCCATAAAGTCGCGACAGCACTGGCGCTGTCACCACTTCTTCGACAGCGCCTAGCACAGCCTGACCGTTGCCGAGGTAGAGCACGCGGTCGAGCGTACCCAGCAGCTGATTGAGCTCGTGCGCGCTGAACAGCACCGTGATCTTTCGCTCACGGCAGACTTTTCTCACCACGCCTATTGCGACTTCCTGGTGGCGCGCGTCGAGGCTGATCAAAGGCTCGTCCAGCAGCAGCAGCTTTGGTTGTCCGATCAGCGCCTGCGCCAACAATAGCCGCTGCCGCTCACCGCCCGACATGTCGGACAGCGGTCGGGCAGCAAGGTCGCGAGCCCTCACCGCACCAAGTGTTTCCTCAATCATGCTGCGGTCGTAAAGGCTGAACGAGGGT
>DASWAK010000541.1:0-3241 GCA_036391175.1 Pseudolabrys sp. | reverse complement strand
GACGTTACTGCTAAATGCTATGGTGGCGACGCGACTCGTAAGCGCAAGCTTCTCGAAAAGCAGAAGGAAGGCAAAAAGCGCATGCGACAGTTCGGCAAGGTCGATATTCCCCAGGAAGCATTTATCGCGGCGCTGAAGGTGGACGTTTAGTCCGCGCCGGAACTTTGCAACGCACCAGTGACGCCGGCAACAACCTCACTTTTAGTGCATATCTTGCCAGGTCGGACGCGCGCGGGGCGTGTCCGGCCAGTTGCTGAAAGTATCCTCGAAATTTCGACGCCGGTGGCTGGGCATTTCTTGCGGGTCTTGCCCACGCGCACGCACCCCGGGTGCCGGTCCCTCGCCGGTAACGACGATCCGGGTGTCTTGCATATGATCCTTGACCAGCGCGAACAGTACAGCAGCGTTTTCAGGACGGAGGCGGATGCAGCCGTGCGAGGCAGGCCTGCCGAGATGCGAGATCTCGTAACTGCCATGGATAGCGTAGCCCTCATTAAAAAATATCGAATAGGGCATCGGTGACCAATCGTATTTGCGCGAGAACCATTTGCGCGCCAGCCATTGCGGCCGGTAACTGCCATTCGGCGTGCTGTAACCCCAGCGCGCGGTCGACACTGGCCATCGGTAGCGGTTGGAGCCGTCAACCTCGACGGTGAGGCGCTGCGCCGTTTTGTCGACGGTCACTACGACCTCGGCTCGCGCCGTCGCGAAAGAAAGCAGAAATACGGCGGCGGCGAAGGCAAAAGTGGCGCGCGACAAGGTTACCTCCGGTCTTCAGGATGGCGGAATTTCATTAATTTAGATGAAAACGTCTTGGTTGAGGCTTCTGGCTCCCTTCGTTGGAGTCTAAAATGGAACCCAACCATCATGCGACCCACCGTAGTTAATTAACCTGACAGATGGTGGCGGAATCGATAAACCAGAACCGTTATGTTCGCTCGAATCGTGGCCCCCTTCGTCCTGTCCTTCATAGCGGTCGCCGGCATCTTTGCCGCCACCGAACGCACTGCCATTGCGCAAACACCGGCTGCCGCATCGCCCTCACCGCTGCCGCCGCAAAAGCCGCCAATGGCCGAACAAGCGAAGGAAAAGAGCCTGCCGGCAACGCAACTCTTCGGCGGCAAACAGTTACCCTCACTCGGCAAGGCGATGGCGATTGGATACTACCCGCGCGGCTGCCTCGCCGGCGGCGTCGAACTGCCGGTCAACGGGCCGACCTGGCAAGTGATGCGGCTTTCTCGCAACCGGAATTGGGGGCACCCCAGCCTGATTCACTTCGTGGAAAAATTCGCATCGCTCGCCGCCAAGGCGACCGGCTGGAAAGGCATTCTGGTCGGCGATCTGGCACAACCGCGCGGCGGGCCAACGCCATCCGATCACGCCAGCCACCAGATCGGTCTCGATGTCGACATCTGGTTCATGCCGATGCCAGATCGCGTGCTGAACAAAGAAGAGCGCGACACCATCGCAGCCAGCAATCTTGTTTCCGAAGACTGGAAGCATCTCAATCCGCAGACCTGGACGCCGCAGCACGTCACCTTCATCAAGACCGCCGCCCAGCAGCCCGAGGTCGAGCGCGTGCTAGTGAACGCTGCGATCAAGAAGGAATTGTGCCGCATAGAGGACAAGGCACACGACAGCTGGATGGCGAAGGTGCGCCCGTGGTACGGCCACCACGACCACATCCACGTGCGGCTGCGTTGCCCAACCGATTCGCCAAGCTGCCGCGCGCAACCGCCGGTGCCAGGCGGGGACGGCTGCAGCGCCAAGGAACTCGACTATTGGTTCTCCGACAAGGTGCTACACCGGAAGATCGTTACGCCGGCCACGCCGCCGAAACCGATGATGCTCGCCGACCTCCCGCCCGCCTGCAAAACCGTCCTCGAAGCGCCCGACAAGAGCACCAGTCTGGCTAGCGACAAGCGCTGACTGTTCACGGCGGAACATCGATGCTCAAGAGCACGACAAAGGCCAGCTCGACGGATGCCAACACGCTGCAAGTCCTTAGCGCACTCGAGCACAAGGTCCTCTGGCTCGCGAGTTGGATGATCCATAACGCCAATCACCTGCGCGAGAACTCAGACGGTTTGAAAGTCGGCGGCCATCAGGCATCGAGCGCATCTCTTGCCACCATAATGACCGCGCTCTATTTCGACGTGCTACGTCCGCAGGATCGCGTGGCGGTGAAGCCGCATGCGAGCCCTATATTTCACGCCATCCAATATCTGCTCGGCAAACAGACACGCGAACGGCTGGAAGCGTTCCGTGGCTACAAAGGCGCACAAAGCTACCCGTCACGCACCAAAGACGCCGATGACGTCGATTTCTCGACCGGGTCTGTCGGCTTGGGCGTGGCACAGACGCTGTTCTCATCACTCACCCAAGATTACGTGCGCGCGCATGGCTGGAGCCTCAACCGACCGGAAGGCCGCATGGTGGCGCTGGTCGGCGACGCCGAGCTCGACGAGGGCAATATTTTCGAGGCGCTGTTGGAGGGCTGGAAGCAGGGACTGCGCAATTGCTGGTGGATCGTCGACTATAACCGCCAAAGCCTCGACGCTGTCGTGCGCGAGGGCCTGTGGGCACGATATGAGCAGCTCTTCAAGAACTTCGGCTGGAACGTCGTCATTTTGAAATATGGCTCTCTCCAGCTGGCAGCGTTCAAGGAGCCGGGCGGTGAGACGTTGCGCCAATGGATCGATAATTGCCCGAACCAGCTTTACTCCGCGCTTGTGTTCGCGGGCGGCGCGGCTTGGCGCAAGCGGCTCACCGACGAAATCGGCGACCAAGGTGATGTCAGCAGACTAATCAGCAAACGCAGTGACGATGAGTTGGCTGCCTTGATGAACAATCTCGGCGGGCACGATATGCCATCAGTGCTTGAGGCATTTCGGAGCGCCGACGCCGAGAAGCCGACCTGCTTTATTTGCTACACGGTGAAAGGCTTCGGGCTGCCCTTCGCCGGGCATAAGGATAATCACGCCGGCTTGATGACGCCGCAACAGATGGAGACGTTTCGTCAAGCCATGGGCGTACGACCGGGGTACGAATGGGAAAAATTCGAAGGCCTCGCACTGCCGGAGGACCAGCTGCAGTCGTTCCTCGATCGTGTTCCGTTCGCATCCGCCAGCGCGCGACGCCTCAGCGCATCCATGCTCGACGTACCTGGCAGTCTTTCCGTCACCATCCAACCAGTCATGTCCACACAAACCGGATTCGGTGCGATCCTTAACGAGATCGG
>DASWAK010000540.1:0-7769 GCA_036391175.1 Pseudolabrys sp. | reverse complement strand
GAGAATGCATCACCTGCCACGCGCTCCATGAGGTCAGCTTCGGTGCCCTCTCGATGATCGAGCGCATTAATTCGCGCAAAGGTTGGACCGCGCCGGCAGGTTACAACCATAGCTTCGACAGCGGCACGCGGGCCAGCGAAGACTGCCTCGACGGAGCCATTGTGGCGATTGCGCACCCAACCATGCAGTCCCCGCCGGTGCGCCTCGTGCTCGACAAAGGCCCGATAACCGACGCCCTGTACCTGACCGCGCACTACAACATGGCGAATGATATTGCCGCTCACGCAAGCTCTCCCGCGTCGAAAATGTGTGCGCCGGTCCGACGCGAAGTGGACCAGCGCTCTACGGAGCGGATATAGGACTCTGGTAATTTCCAGCTTCGGGCTGCAGCAGCGATCATCTCGACATAACCCGGCCGCGGGTTGCCTGTTGCGCGCCGCCGCAAGATATAAATCATCGCGCGCACGCACCGCGTGCCATGGCGCACCGGCAAGTATCGGACATCGTAGAGACCCTGATGCAGCAATTCATAGGCGTGAAGCGCCGCAATGTCGCGCGGCGTCAGCCGCCACAGTACGCCGTGCACAGTGTCGCCCGCGCTTGGCGCAACCGAGCCCCAGCCATCGAGACCAACGAAGAAGCGATAACCGTTGAGTACAGCCGGACCAACGGCACGGACGCATGGACAGCGACGCTTCATCGCAAGGCGATGCATATTGGAGCCATAGGCGAAATAGAACGTCATCGCCCCCGCATAGCAGACCTTTAGCCGCCGTGTCAGCGCGAGCGCGCACGAATAGACACCGCCGTCACGGACTATCAAGCATGATCTGGCCTCATGGTTTCGGGAACCAACGCCACGCTGTTCGTGAGGTGCCCAAAGACCGACGACTAAGCGGTCGGGATCCTGTTCAAGCGAATTCCAGGATGATGGCATCCACGGCAAGACTGTCGCCGGGCTTGGCATTGATCTTCTTCACCGTGCCGTCGATCTCGGCGCGCAGCACGTTTTCCATTTTCATGGCTTCCACGACTGCGACTGTCTCACCGGCCTTAACCTCCTGGCCTTCCTTAACTGCAATCGAAACAACGAGGCCGGGCATAGGGCAGAGGACCTGCTTTCCCGTATCGGCAATCTTCTTTACGGGCATCAACCGGGCGTAGTCGGCTTCCCGTTCGGTAAAGACAAACGCCTTGGTTTCAAAGCCCCGATGGGTCAACGCAAAGCCATTTGCGACGGCCCGAATCTGAACCGCAACCGGATGATCGTCGATCGTACCATTCCAAATCATATCGCCCGGCTTCCAGTTGGAGCGCAATTTTCGGCTGCCGGCCTTGCTCCGGTGGAAGCACACATTGATGACGTCATTCTCGCGTCTGACTTCAAGCTTGACCTCACGCTCACCAAGCCAGACCGCACGTTGGCTCTCACGCGTAACGCTCCTGCCGCTGAGTTGTCCCGTGATACGCCGCTTGCGCTCACCCAGAACGTGATCGATTGCAGCAGCAACAGCCGCCAGCACCTCCGCCAATTCACCCTCAGGGGCATGAGCATGAAAGCCAGTAGGAAATTCCTCGGCGATGAAGCCGGTGGAGAGCTTGCCGGCCTGCCAGCGTGGATGCACCATCAACGCCGCGAGAAACGGAATGTTGTGGCGGATGCCATCGATCACGAAAGAATCGAGTGCATCGCTTTGGGCCGCAATCGCGGCGGAGCGGGTCGGCGCGTGGGTCACCAACTTGGCAATCATCGGATCGTAGTAGAGTGAGATTTCACCACCCTCATAGACGCCAGTATCGTTGCGCACAGTGATGCCGTTGGCGCTCCCCTCTTGGGGAGGGCGATAACGACTTAGCCGTCCCGTTGAGGGGAGAAAATTGCGGTATGGGTCCTCGGCGTAGACGCGACTCTCGACTGCCCAACCATTGAGTTTCACGTCACTTTGCTTGATTGAAAGCTTTTCTCCGGCGGCAACACGGATCATCTGTTCGACCAAATCGATGCCAGTGACGAGCTCGGTCACTGGATGTTCGACCTGAAGCCGCGTGTTCATTTCAAGGAAATAAAAGCTTTTGTCTTGCCCGGCCACAAATTCGACGGTCCCGGCGCTGTCGTAACCGACGGCCTTGGCCAGCGCGATCGCCTGCTCTCCCATTTTTTTGCGCGTGGCAGGGTCGAGCAGCGGCGACGGCGCTTCCTCAATTACTTTTTGATTGCGTCGTTGGATAGAGCATTCACGCTCGCCGAGATAGACAACGTTGCCGTGCTTGTCGCCAAGCACCTGGATTTCGATATGGCGCGGGTCGGTGATGAATTTCTCGATAAAGACGCGCTCGTCGCCGAACGACGACTTCGCTTCGGAACGGGCGCGGGCGAACCCTTCTGCAACTTCGGCCTTGCTGTGGGCAATGCGCATGCCCTTGCCGCCTCCACCTGCGCTCGCCTTGATCATAACCGGATAACCAATCTCCTCCGCGATCTCGATCGCTTCGACCTCGTTTTCGATTACCCCGAGATGGCCCGGCACAGTAGAAACCTTGGCGGCCGCCGCCGCTTTCTTGGATTCAATCTTGTCACCCATGGCGGCGATCGCTTTCGGATTCGGGCCGATGAAAACGATGCCGGCAGCGGCAAGGGCCTTTGGGAAAGCCTCGCGCTCGGACAAAAAGCCATACCCAGGGTGCACAGCTTCGGCACCGCTTTGCTTGCAAGCGGCGACGATTTTCTGGATGACCAGGTAACTTTCGGCCGCCGGTGGAGGCCCAATGGCAATGGCGGTATCCGCCAACTCTACGTGCAAAGCATCCTTGTCGGCCTCCGAATAAACGGCAACCGTATCAATCCCCAATTTGCGCGCGGTCTTGATGATCCGGCAGGCAATTTCGCCGCGGTTGGCGATCAGGATACGCTTGAACATGCCGTGACAGAGGCCCCAGGTACCGGCCTTTTTGCTTGCGGCGTTATCGAGAAAAAGTCAATCGCGCCCTACGCCGTGACCAGTCGGAGAGTAAGCCAGAGCGCTATCGCCGCAGCAGCGAAGCAGGCCGCCGATATTCCCGCGAGATAAAGTGCAAAGCGGCTGTTTCCGATGGCGGTGCTGATCATCAGTTTGCTGAGCATGTTGGTCGCGACCGCAGCCAAAATCGCGACCACCGCGCTCTGCTCGGACAAGGTCTGCGGCGCAAGCCTCGCGATCGAAACCGTAATAGCGTCGACATCGGCAAGCCCCATGGCGGCAGCGCCGAGGATTGCACCCATCGCGCCCATTCGCTCGCTGATCAGGCGACCGGCGATGACAATAATTCCGAGAAAAATGGCAAATCCGACGACCGACCAGAAGGCAAACGGATTGCGAAAGGCATTTCGCGGCTGGAGTTTGTTGCGGCCGGCGCGGCCTTGAAGAGTCAGCAAGCTCAGCGCGGCTGCGACCGCAGTTGCCGCCAGCAGTGGTGGCGCAATCAGCCACAGCAGCGTGGATTGAAGCACCGCGACAATCGCGATCACCCGCAGGAACGAAACAGCGGTCGCTAACGCCACGCCGCCAGCGAGCAGAGCCGGTGTCGCCTCACCGGCAGCCGCGTGCCGCGCATTGGTGATAGTAACGGCAGTTGAAGACGCGAGACCGCCGGCAGCACCCGATACGAGAATCCCCCGCCGGACACCGAGCGCATGTACGCTGACGTAACCGAGAAAGGAAACGCCGGCGAGCACGATGGCAATCAGCCAGATTTCGCGCGGGTTGGCCCCTCCAAATGGCCCTATCGGGTCGTCGGGTACTACGGGCAGAACAATGAACGTCATCGCCAGCAGCACTAGCGCTGATCGCAACTCGGGCCAGGTAATGCGCGCGACCCAGCTGTGGATGTCTTCCCGCGCCGCAAGAATGCCCGCCGTTGCCACGGCCGCAGCTGCGGCCACGCGCATGTCCCCAATGACAGCGAATCCACCGAGCGCAAATGTGAGGATCGCAGCGATCGCAGTAGTCGCGGAGAAATTGCCGCTTGCCCGGTTTTCCTCGCGGCAGAATACAATCATCACCGCCGCGAAAGCCGCAAATCCCGCGCCTAGCACAAAGCCACCACTGCTGCCGGCCTCCTGCCCCAAGGTGGCAACCACCGCGCCAAGCAAACCTGACACTGCGAAGGTGCGGATGCCGGCCGCCCGTCTGCCACTTTGCATTTCGCGCGTGCGCCAACCGCGCTCGAGCCCGATCAGAAGACCGATACCGAGCGCAACGGCAAACCGCGATAGAAGAGCCTGCAGATCCATAGGCCGCGCGCAATTTCGGTAAGATGGCAGCGGATAACCGGCGTCTATTACAGTACTGCCTTATAGCAAGCGTATCTACTGCGGCATCTCTCAGCCGCGTGCTGCCCGCCGTTTTTATGCAAATCAAGCCAGCCGGAGCGCACAACAACGCAACCTGATTAATTTCGTGCCCAATGGCTCGGGTCGAACGCGGCGTCGGTTAGATGCGATATTTCGACGCTGCTGGCTTGCCGGGCCGCTCTGTCGGACGAGACGGACGAAACCCGCTAATCGCTGATATCGCAATGTCGGGTCGAAAAACCTTTTACGCCCGGCGCCTTAGCGCCGAAGCTTTGTTCTCTGCAGTACTTAATCGCCGACGCATCGATGCTCTTTGCCCATTTCCCTATTCCTCGATGGCGCGGACCACTATATTAGGTGTCGGATAGGTAGCTATTTGAGTGGAGGTTGGTCATGACGTTGGCGATTGGCGATACGGCACCCGATTTTGAGGCGGAAACTACTGAAGGAAAAATTCGCTTTCACGACTGGCTAGGAAATTCCTGGGGCGTTCTGTTCTCACATCCGAAGGACTTCACGCCGGTTTGTACCACTGAGCTTGGCACCATGGCCCGGCTCAAACCGGAATTCGATAAACGCAACACGAAGATCATTGGCCTGTCGGTCGACCCAGTCGATAATCACAAGAAGTGGTCCGCCGATATTAAGGACGTGGTCGGCTTCGCGCCGAATTATCCGATGATCGGAGACACCGATCTAAAAATCTCCAAGGCCTACGGCATGCTGCCGGCTGCGACTTCCGGCACCTCCGAAGGCCGTACGGCCGCCGACAATCAGACGGTGCGGAATGTCTTCATTGTCGGTCCAGACAAGAAGATCAAGCTGATCCTGGTCTATCCGATGACGACGGGGCGTAATTTTGATGAAGTTCTGCGCGTCATTGACTCGCTGCAGATGACGGCCAAGCATCGGGTTGCCACGCCGGCAAACTGGAAACAGGGTGAGGACGTGATTATCGCCGGCTCGGTCAGCGACGAAGAGGCCAAGAAGATCTGGCCGCAGGGTTTCAAGGCGCCACGGCCATATATTCGCATCGTGCCGCAGCCGCGCGGCTAACATACCTGCAAGATTGCATACGAAGGGCGCGGACGATAACGTCCGCGCCCTTGTTGTTTCTCGCTGGCTGGAGCGACTTCAATGAACATAACGGCCAACACGCAACCGCCCTTTGCCGAATTTCTCGGCCTCAAGATCATACACGTGTCACCCGAGCGTGTGACCGCTGAACTCGTTGCGCGCGACGATCTCAACAATCGTTTCGGTATAATGCACGGCGGCGCCATTATGGCCCTTGCCGACAATCTCGGCGGTACAGCGACCACTGCCAATCTCAAGCCAGGTCAATCCACCACAACGATAGAGAGCAAGACCAATTTCTTCGCGGCCGTACCAATAGGAGACGTTGCGAAAGCGGAATGCACACCGCTGCACCGTGGCCGCACCACCATGGTATGGCAAACGCGCATTACACGCGGCGACGGAAAACTGTGTGCGCTGGTGACACAGACCCAACTTGTGCTTGAACGCGGGCAATAGCACTCATACGTCTCGCGGCTTCGCCACACCGCGATTGGCCAGCACAACGCCAGCGGCGCAAATCACCATGCCGACAATCGAAAGTGCGTCCAGCCGTTCGCCGAAGAGGATGAAGGCGAATAACGCGGTCACCACCGGCACCAGATAGAATAAGCTGGCGAAGCTGGTCGCCGCAGAACGCCGGATCAACCAGTACATCAGGCCAATCGCCGCGATCGACAGCACCAACACCAGCCATGTGAGGGCGAAAATCAACTCGCCGCTCCAGTGAACCTCGCGTGTTTCAAATGTGAAGGCGCCGAGGGTAAACAACACACCCGCGCCGATATATTGCACGAGATTACCAGCACGCCAGTCGATACCGCCGCAATAGCGTTTCTGGTAGAGCGTGCCGAGTGTAATGCCAATGAGCGAGGCAAAACTTGCAATCCAGCCGAGCGTGGAGCCCGCAAGCACGATGTTGCGGTCGTGTAGTACCAGCAAGACGCCTGCGAGGCCGAGCGCAAGACCGAGCCATTGCATCCGTGTCACCGTTTCGCCCATGAAGCGATTGGCGATCGTCGACGTCAGGATGGGTTGAAGGCCCGGGATCAGCGCCGAGATACCGGCTGGAACACCCTGACTGATAGCGGTGAACACACCGCCCAGATAAAGCCCGTGGACGAGCGAGCCGGCGACCAGCGCGTGCTGCACCTCGCGCGCATTTGGTACTTTTGCACCGCCAATGAACGCGATTGCGGCCATGATCAACACCACAAATGCCATGCGCACGGCTAGGAACGTCAACGGCTCAATATACGGCAGGCCATAACGGGCGCCGATGAAGCCGGTGCTCCACAGAAGCACGAACAGCACCGGCGCGGTTGCGATCGCCAGTCGGCTCAGGCGCATGAAGGTCTCGGCACTAGGGGAGTTTCTGCTTGATGGGCGGGTTGCGCGCCTATACCACTTTCCGAGTGTGCATGCCTTCCCATCTTCGCGCCGTTTGCCCTATGCTGGCCTGCATGGGAAATTGATCGAGGCATAGCTTCCATGAAATTGATTGTGTTTTATGTCATTTTCGTCCTTATCGGCGACGCTATCGCCTATTTCATTGGTCGAACAGTCGAACATTGGTCGCCGACCGCGAGTCTGCCCGTGTTCCTCGCCTGTTTTTTCTTTGTTTACTGGGCTGCCTGGCGGCTCGCAATTCGCGCCACCTGATTCTTCTGGTTTCTGCAGGTAGGGTCTAAATTCGGAACCGCTGTGATGGCTCACGAAGCGGATGAGCGAAGAAATGCACTTACCCGAAAATCGAGTAGATGCCGAATCCGACTGTTGCACTCACCACCGCTTCAATCGCTTGAAACTGCATGCCGGTCAATTCATGGCTGACATAGGGAAACAATATTCGCCCCATCGGCAGCATGATGGCGGCAACAAATGCGACGTATAGCAATTTTGTTATATCTTTATTGAACATGCAACGTTCCTCCTCCGTTTTTTACATTGTGACATGACGGGAGACGGTCGGGCAATCTCAGGTCTTCAGGGAGGCATCGATCGGAACGCGGTAGCCGTTGGCGAGCCGATTGGTCTCATTGGCCATGCCGACAACAGCCATCAGCTCGCCAAACATCGCCTCGGTCATGCCCGCCTTGCGCGCTGCGGCGGTATGAGTGGCAATGCAATAAGAGCAGCCGTTGGTCACTGACACCGCCACATAAATCATTTCTTTAATGAGCGGCTCCAGCACACCTGGCGCCATGACTTCCTTCACGCTTTCCCATGTTCGCTTGAGTGTCACCGGATCGCGCGCGAGATATTTCCAGAAATTGTTCACGTCCGGCACGTTGCGGGTTTTCTTGATGTCGTCAAAGACAGCGCGTACCTGCGGCGGTGCGTCTGCATATTCGATTGGTGG
>DASWAK010000539.1:0-2655 GCA_036391175.1 Pseudolabrys sp. | reverse complement strand
AGCGGTTCCCGAAATATTCCGGAATCCGGGCCAGCGTCGAATTCATCGACGAAAACGGCGGTGGCCCCGGCGTGCTCCTGCGCAAGCGCCAGCGGGCGAAGAAACCTAAATAGTCTAAAGGGCAGGCGGAAAATCCGCGGTCACAAAAAGCCCCGGGTAATATCCCGGGGTTTTCTTTTTTAGCGAAAGCTGAACACCCGGGCGCGTGCGACTACGCAAGCGCCAGCGGCTCGGTCGCCATCGATTTCAGTGTTGCAAAATTTTCGACAGGAACAGTTGCGCTCGTTCGCTGCGCGGCTTCCCGAAGAAGTCCGCAGTCGGCGCATCCTCAACGATTTCGCCTTTGTCCATGAAAATAACGCGGTTGGCGACCTTGCGGGCAAAGCCCATTTCGTGGGTGACCACGATCATGGTCATACCCTCCTTGGCGAGCGCCACCATCACGTCGAGGACCTCCTGGATCATCTCTGGATCGAGCGCCGAGGTCGGCTCATCGAAAAGCATCGCGATCGGATCCATCGCCAAAGCGCGGGCAATGGCGACGCGCTGTTGCTGGCCGCCCGAAAGCTGGCCGGGGAATTTGGCAGCATGCGCGCTCAACCCGACGCGCTCCAGAAGCTTCATGCCTTTCTCGGTGGCAGTTTTCGGATCGCGGCCAAGCACCTTTATCTGCGCCAGCGACAGATTGCGCATGACGGACAGGTGAGGGAACAGCTCGAAATGCTGGAATACCATGCCGATACGGGCCCGTAGCTTCGGCAGCTTGGTCTTCGGATCGCCAACCGAAACTCCGTCGACCGTGATGCTGCCTTCCTCGAACGGTTCGAGCCCGTTGATGCATTTGATCAAGGTCGATTTTCCGGACCCCGATGGGCCGCACACCACCACCACCTCGCCTTTGGCAATCTCGGCGCTGCATTTGTTGAGAACCTGCACCTTACCGTACCATTTGCTGACATTGCTGATTGTAATCATAGGTGCTCAGCGAATGACGGCGATGCGGTGTTGCAGAAGGCGCACGCCGTAGGACGCGGCGAACGAAATGATAAAATAAACGATTGCGGCGAAGAGATACATCTCGACCAGGCGTCCGTCGCGCTGGGCGACCTTGGACGCCGCGCCAAGGAAGTCGGTGACCGAGATCACATAGACCAGCGATGTATCCTGAAACAGTATAATGGTTTGCGTCAGCAGCACCGGCACCATGTTGCGGAAGGCTTGCGGCAGGACGATTTCTCCCATCGCAGTCCAGTAGGGCATGCCGAGCGCCTGCGCCGCTTGCATCTGGCCATGCGGGATCGACTGGATGCCGGCGCGCATGATCTCACAGAAGTACGCGGCCTCGAACAATGTGAAGGTCACCAGCGCCGAGAGAAATGCGCCGACCTGGATCGGCCGCGACGCGCCGGTGAGCCATTGTCCGATATAAGGCACGAGAAAGAAGAACCAAAAGATCACCAAAACGAGCGGCATCGAACGGATCAGATTCACGTAAGCGCCCGCGATATGGGAGAGGCCTGGTATGCTCGAGAGCCGTGCCAGCGCTAGCAACGTGCCGATCACGATGCCGCCAGCGGTCGCCATCAAGGTCAATATGATGGTGAACCGCATGCCGTCGAAAAACAGATATGGCAGCGAGCGGATGATGACATCCCAGTCGATATTGGAGAACATCGTCCCCCTCAGTGCGCCGCCGCTGGTTGCCTCATGCTGATGAAGCCCGGCACCGCGACATGCCGTTCAAGCCATCGCATCCCGTTCACGACAATAATGTTGATGACAATGTAGATGAAAGTCGCGCCTGTGAAGGCTTCGAACACCTGAAAGGAAAATTCCGACATCGAGCGCGCTGCAGCGGTGAGCTCGATAAGTCCGATGGTCAGCGCCACTGAAGAATTCTTGATGATGTTGAGAAATTCCGAGCTCAGCGGTGGCAAGATGATGCGAAACGCCATCGGCAGCAGAACGTAGCGATAGGTCTGCGGCAGCGTGAGGCCCATCGCGAGGCCCGCCATACGTTGCCCGCTACGCAGGCTGAGAATTCCGGCTTTGACCTGCTCGGCGACGCGCGCTGAGGTGTAAAGGCCGAGACAGATCACCGCATTGTAGAACGAGGCGTTGGCCAATTGCTTGAGCCAATCGCCGATCGCTTGCGGCATGACTTCCGGCAGCACGAAGTACCACAGGAACATCTGCACCAGCAGGGGAATATTTCGAAACAATTCGACATAAGCATTGCCGAGCCGCACCAGCCACGGGAGCGGCGAGGTACGGATCACTCCGACGACCGTGCCGACCGAAAGTGCGATCGCCCAGGCGAGCAGTGCCGTCGCCAGTGTCCAGCCGGCGCCGAACAACAAAAGTTGCGCGTAGGTGTAGGTGCCGTCTGGGGAAAGCTGGAAAAAGATTCTCCAATTCCAGTTGTAGCTCATCCGTGGCCGTCCCTTGACGCAATTGCGGCGCGGTTTTGAGGCCGCGCCGCGAAGTCTAGCGTTTATTTGGAGGTTATTGGTAGTCTTTAGGATCGCCGCGGTCGGTCGGTTTAGCGACGACCTTTTTGAACGCGGCGCCCATCGGCACATTGAGATTGACGCCCTTCGGTGGGATCGGCCTAAGGAACCACTTGTCGTAGATCTTGTTGATCTCGCCGCTCTT
>DASWAK010000538.1:0-1895 GCA_036391175.1 Pseudolabrys sp. | reverse complement strand
CCGCTGAAATCGCGATACCGGCTGTGAAAAAA
This sequence comes from Pseudolabrys sp., assembly GCA_036391175.1. Classification (GTDB taxonomy): domain Bacteria; phylum Pseudomonadota; class Alphaproteobacteria; order Rhizobiales; family Xanthobacteraceae; genus Pseudolabrys. The sequence goes on along the minus strand of DASWAK010000538.1, from coordinate 1,863 downwards.
TGACACTAGACGCCAAGATGTCGCTGCAGCACTTCGGAATGTGTCTTGATATGCTGCGCAGTGTCTTCATGCACAATGTGCCCATTGTTCAGAATATAGACGCGGTCGGCGAGCGTGAGAGTCGCCGCGAGATTTTGCTCCACCAGCACAATGGTCTGCCCGGCATCCGCCAAATCGCGGCAAATCCCGACCAGATCGCGCACGATTACTGGCGCCAGGCCTTCGAACGGCTCGTCCAATAAAATGATCTTCGGGTCGCGGATGAGCGCGCGCGCAATCGCCAGCATTTGCTGCTCGCCCCCCGACAGATCGGTGCCTCGGCTGGCGCTGCGCTCTTGCAGACGCGGAAACATTTCGTAGATCCGCTGGAGCGGCCATTTGTTGCGCGCGGTCAGTCCGGCGAGAACGAGATTTTCCTCAACATTCAGACTGCCGAAAATGCGTCTGTCTTCGTGCACCAGCTGCATGCCGGCCTGTGCGATCGTATGACTCTTTTTTCCGGCAACGTCGACACCGTCAAAGTTCACGGTACCGGTGCGCGGTTGCACGACGCCCATCAGGCTTTTCAGTGTCGTGCTCTTGCCGGCGCCATTGCGGCCGAGCAACGCTACGACCTCATTCCTCTCCACACGCAATGCGACGTCGAAGAGGATGTGGGAGTCACCGTAGTAGCTGTTTAGTCCATGGACCTCGAGAAGACTCATGCTGCCATGATCCCGCCCAGATAGGCTTCCTGTACCTTGCTATTGCCTTTGATTTCGTTCGGCGTGCCCTCAACAAGGACGCGGCCTTCCTGAAGCACTGTTACGCGCCCGACCAATTCGAACAGCGAATCCATGTCGTGATCGATCACGATCATGGTGCGGCCTTCGCTGATCGATTTGAGCAACCTCACCGTTTCGACCCGTTCACGCGGGCTCATCCCCGCCAGCGGCTCATCGAGCAGCAGCAAGCGCGGGCTGGTGGCGAGCGCGAGGCCGATTTCGAGCCGCCGCTTCTCGCCATAGGCGAGCTGAGAAACCGGAATGTCGGTACGATCGACGAGATCCACCAGTTCAAGCGTGTGCTTAACCTGATCTGACAACCCGGGAATTCCTGACAGGCTGCGCAGCAGGTCGAGCCGGAATTTGCCGCGCAGTTCAGCGAGGGCCGCAATCGTCAGGTTCTCGCGAACGGTCAGACGGGTGAACAATTGGTTCACCTGATAGCTCTTGGTCAGACCGAGCTGGCAGACATCGGTGACATGCAGGCCGGTGATGTCGCGGCCCTCGAACACAATCGAGCCTGATGTGGGCGAGATTTCGCAAGTCAGCATCTTGAAGAACGTCGTCTTGCCGGCGCCATTCGGGCCGATGACGCCGCGCAGCTCGCCCGGGTAGACCATAAAATCGATATCGCTATTGGCGGCGAGGCCGCCGTAGTGCTTGGTCAGTCCCCTCGCCTGCAATATCGGCCTGGCAAAGCTTCCGTCAGCTTGGCCACGCGCCGACTTCAGCGATGCAACAGGTGCACGCGCCAGCGCGGCCTGCACTGCCCTTTGCTCTTCCTCCGCAGTCATGCCCGATACCGAGCCCTCTTCCGGTTCGACTTTACGCGTGCGGCGGGTGACGAAGTCGTAGAGGTCTTTGATGCCGCCGATGAGACCGTGACGCAGGAAACAGACGAGCAGCACGAAAACGAGGCCGAGCACGAGCTTCCACGATGCCCCGAGGTTGAGCGTCGTTTGCAGGAAATCCTGCAAATAAAGCCACACGACGGCTCCTACCAGCGGTCCGAATAATGTTCCGGCGCCACCGATCGCCGTCTGCATCACCAGCTGGCCGGAGGTATCGAACATGAAGGCGTCCGGCGGCATGAAACCTT
>DASWAK010000537.1:0-5182 GCA_036391175.1 Pseudolabrys sp. | reverse complement strand
CGGAATGCCGGTGCCATTGTCGCGAATCCTGATCTCGACGCGATCCCCGAGGTTCTTAGTAGTAGCAGTAAGGGTTGGCTCGTAGTCACCTCCATTTACTTTTGCTTTGCGCTTGGTCGCCGCATAAAAGCCGTTTGAAATCAGGTTAAGGAGAACGCGCGTAATGTCCTGCGGGAAGACGTCCACCTGACCGGCGGTTGGATCAAGGGACTTCTCCATGGTGATATTGAAGCCCTGCTTCTCGGCCCGCGCCCCATGATAGGCGAGATTGAGGCCTTCCTCGACGAGGGCGTTGACATCGACAAGCCGGTGTTCGCCCGAGCCTTCACGCGAGTGCAGCAGCATGTTCTTGACGATGGCATCCGCCCGCTTGCCGTGCTGGACAACCTTGTCGAGATTGCCGCGTAACGTGTCCATCAGTTCGGTGATCTCACTGTGCCGCTTTTCGTTGAGGCTCACGTCCTTTAAGGCTTCCTGCAACTCGTCAATCAGTTCGGTGGAAACCACCGAAAAATTGTTGACGAAATTGAGCGGGTTCTTGATCTCGTGCGCGATGCCGGCGGTGAGCTGACCGAGCGAGGCCAGCTTCTGCGTCTGCACCAGCCGGTCCTGCGTAGTGCGCAAATCTTCTAGTGAGGCGGCCAATTCGCGCGTGCGGGTCTCAACGCTTTCGAACAGCCGCACATTCTCGATCGCGATTGCGGCCTGGTCAGCAAAGGTCTCGACCAGCTCGATCTGCTTATCGGTGAACGGCCGCACCTCGTGACGTGTCAAGGCCAGAACGCCGATCGGAGTTCCCTCGCGTAACATCGGAACACTGAGAATGGTGCGAAAACCGCCTAACTTTTGCGCGTCGGCAAAAGTGTAATCTGGGTCCGCCCGCACGTCGGCAATATGCACGACCTTACCCTCAAGCAAGGCCCGTCCCGTTGCCGTGCCACGCTCCGGCTTGACCGGCAGATTTCTGACAAGCTCCTTAAAATCGTCGGAGAAGCCGTAAGTTGCTACACGCTGGTACACGCCATCCCGCTCGCGGGCGATAGTGCCCTGATCAGCCTCGCACAGGCGGGCCGCAGCCTCGACTAGGGCATCCAATACTGTTTTGAGATCGAAGGCCGAGCGGCTTATGGCCTTAAGAACGTCGGCAGTCGCCGTCTGTTGCTGCAGCGATTCGATCAGCTCTTCTGTGCGTTTCTGTACCTCATCAAACAAGCGCACGTTTTCAATCGCAATGACGGCTTGATCGGCAAAGGTATTTAGCAATTCAATTTGCCGGTCTGAAAATGGGATTGGCTCTGATTTGCCTACTGCAATGATTCCGATTGGTTTGCCGTCTCGCAGCATGGGAACACTAACGATAGCCCGCCATCCTCCGGCCAGAGCCATATCGTGGGCATATTCCGGGTCCGCCAACGCATCAGGGACGTGCACAGTTACGCCTTCCAAAATAGAGCGACCAGCAAGATCGCTGCGGTCTGGCGGTTTTGGGTGGCTGCGAAGAAACCGTTCCAAGACCTCGGGAGTAAAGTTATGCGTAGCGGCAACATGGAGCTGGTGGCCGTCATAGAGCCGAACGTTAGCAAAAACGCCATCGCAAAGCCGCGTGGCACTCTCTACGATCGCCCTAAAAACCGGTTCAGCACTTGTCGGTGACCGGCTAATCACATTAAGGATTTCGGCGGTAGCGGTTTGATGTTCCAGCGCCGCGGTAAGTTCTTTGGTACGCGCCTGAACCTCGTCGAACAAGCGCACGTTCTCGATCGCGATCACAGCCTGGTCGGCAAAGGTGGTGACCAGCTCGATCTGCTTATCGGTGAACGGCTGCACAACGGCTCTGGCAACGATAATTACTCCTACGGGACTTCCATCTCGTAATAGCGGGACACCCAAAACGGTACGGTAGCCACCCATCTGTTGAGCTTCACTCCAGGTGTATTCAGGGTCCGCCATGACATCAGGAACGTGAACGACCTTCCCCTCGAGCGCGGTTCGCCCAGTGACACTCCCTCGATCCGCGCGGCGCGGATGCTCCCCGAGGTATTCTTGGAATTTGGAAGAAAAGCCAAAGCGTGCTGCGACGCGATAGAGTTCGCCATCACGTAAGAAGATAAAGGCGTCTTTCGCCTCGCAGAGGCGGGTCGCCGACTCCACCAGCGTGTCAAGCACCGTCTGCAAGTCGAACGTCGATCTGCTGATGACCTTAAGCACGTCGGCGGTCGCGGTCTGTTGCTGCAACGACTCGCGCAGCTCATTGAGCAGGCGGGTGTTCTCAATGGCGATGACCGCCTGCGCGGCGAAGTTCGAAACCAGCTCGATCTGCTTGTCGGTGAATGGGCGCACTTTCTGACGATAAATGCCGATGGCGCCGATGAGCGCGTCATCCTTGAGCAACGGTACGACCAAAAGCGTTCGGGCGCCCGCATATTTGACGATCGGACTGTCCGTGTTTACAGCCGCGGCGTCCGCAATATGAACCGGCCGCTTGGTTTCAATAAGAAGCTGCAAATCATGAATTTGTTGCGGCTTCACCACCGGTACTTTCCTATGGAATTCGGCAAACTTTGGCGGCGCATTATGAACCGCAACGCGCCGGAATGCGTCGCCTTCCATCAGCAACATCGATCCGAAGGCGGCCTCGCAGATGCGCGTCGCGTTTTCCAGCATTGCATTGAAGACCGGCTCCAGCTCGCCGGGCGAGGTTGAGATGACTTTGAGCACCTCAGAGGTCGCCGTCTGCTGCTCCAGAGCTTCCGAAAGATCGTCGGTGCGCTGGCGCAGCTCGTTGAGCAGCCGCGTGTTCTCGATGGCGATGACAGCCTGCGCGGCGAAGTTTTTAACCAGTTCGATCTGCTTGTCGGTGAACGGCCGAACCTCTTGGCGGAACGCCCACAGGTGGCCAAGCAGTATGCCGTCCTTGAGCAACGGCACGCGCAGGGCGGTTCGCGCCCCGCCGACGTCGGCGGTTGTCACATAGAACGGATCCCGTTCTAGGTAGCCTCTCTCGGCACGCAGGTCCGGCGTTTGGGCGGTCCTCTTAGCGCGTGCCAGGGGAATGACATAGGGGCAGCCATCGGGCTGGTGTAACCGCTCAGGGTGGAAAAACTCGGACTCCGCTGACGCACCAGAAATTGCCGCGAAGCGGAGTGCTTCGCCTTCAAATAGTCCAAGGCAGGCGAATGTCGCCTCGCAGATACGAGTGGCGTTCTTCAGCATGGCGTCAAATACCGGCTGGAGTTCGCCCGATGAGCTTGAGATGACTTGTAACACCTCCGTAGATGCCGCCTGCTGCGCCAGTGCCTCGTGTAGCTCACTGGTACGGCGGTCGAGTTGCTCTTGCAGATTGGCAACCGGCAGGCCGTGTGGGCGCACCGTCTTCGGCGCATTGCGGCGCTTCAACGCCTTGTGACGTTGCGTTTTTATTACTTTGCCGACCGCTTTATCGCGCCGTCTCATTGCCTTTCCCGAGCCTCAGGGACAAGGCATCGTAGCGGCTCGAAGCCGCTGTGGGAAAGGCCCCGGGGTGGGCGCAGAAATAAGTCGTTAAGCGTTCGACGGATGTCCGCTTTGGGTCAAAAGCAGACATTTGCAGTGCAACACCCCATGTCCGCTTTACCCCCAATAACGGACATTGACGGGGGCACTTGATCGTCTCGCCGGCGCGCAACAACATCGACGGCGGCACAGTAAGATCGTGTACCTTGGCCGTCTTAGCGCCTTTCTGTATTGGCAAGTCTCCTTCGCCACGTAGCGAGCCCGAACGGGTCTTCACGCGCAGCCAGCCTGCGATAGCTTACGAGGTCCTCGGCATCGAGCGCCGGTGCTTCACCGCGCCGTTGCTCGGCGCCCGCACCCAATCCGGTCGCGAGCGACGTGCCCACGCCGGCATAGATGTATTGATCGCCGAAGGCCTGCTTTAATGCCGCAAACGTCGGCTCGCCAGTACAATGACCGGGCGCGATATTCTCCACTTTGAAAGTATCCTTGAGCGTCGCCACGATTTTAGAGATGGCGTCATCCGACGCGACAACCAGGTGGAAGCCACCGGCAATCAAATGGATTTTGGGATTTATGGTTGCGGCAGCCTCGACGATCTTGTCGATCCCGGGGTGCGAGCAACCAACCACCAGCACAACTCCATCCGGCGTGTTGATGGCGAGCGACAGTTCCTTGAGCTCCCGGGTGCCCGGAGCTTCCGACACAAGGGCGATCAGGGTAATGCCGGGAACGATTTCGGTGGTCTTGTCGATAAGCTCGAAGTTGGCGCCCTGCCAAGCTGAGCCGAAGGTCATCATCTCGGGCGGTTTGCCGTCGAAGTAGCGCATGTCCGGCGGTAAGGCTTCGGCCTTGCGATAGAAGCTGGATGGCAGCGACGAGCCGTAGATGCCGAAGCCCTCCTTGGGCGCGTAGATCTTCACCTTTGGATTGACGCTCAACACATGGGCCAGCCCCGCCATGTGATCCGAGTGCCGATGCGAGAGAACAACAAAATCCAGGTTGGTAAGATCAACGTTTTTTGCCTTTACGTTGGCCGCGAAGATGTCGCGATCATTGCCCGTATCAAACAGGATGCGTTTGCCGGCAATTTCTACGAGCGCCGAGAAGCCCCAGTCCTTTCGCATCGAAGTATCCTTGCCGAACGCATCGTAGAGGATCGTGATACGGCTCTCAGGCCCGGCAGCCGCTGCCGTTCCGATCGCGGCGGTCATCATCACCACGCCAGTGATTGTGCCTGCCAGAAGCAACTTCATGAACTGTGTCATTACAAGTTCCTCCTTTTCTAACTGCGATGTCCGCTTTACCCCTAAGAGCGGACATGTGCGGTGCAACTGCTCATGTCTGCTTTGGGCCAATAGCGGACATTCATTCTGAATCGATACTGCCAACCTATTTCCGCTGCTAGCTGCTAGCTGCGAGCTGCGATGGTTTTCAAAATAGCGAATAAAAAAACGCATGTAAAAATAACGGCGAGGGGCACCTGACGTAATTCGAGACCGAGTTTGCCATTCATCGGCCGTAAACCTGCGCCTAAGCTTACGAAGTTCTTCACGCCGTCCTTCCTGTAAATTTGCCCCAGCACAATCTATGCCTGCCGAAACCCAAACGCATGATCAATCGCCGCACTGCGCTTGGTATTATCGCATCAGCGAGCACCATCGGTACCTCTGGCATCACACTCGCCAAG
>DASWAK010000536.1:0-6060 GCA_036391175.1 Pseudolabrys sp. | reverse complement strand
TGCACCTTCTGCAAGTCCTCCAGCGCCTTGAGCCGATTACCCTGCTCCATCTGCCACATGCCGTAATAGGACCATGTGCGCACGTGGTTGGGGTCGGCCTTGAGTGCGGCCTCGTACCAGATTTTTGACTGGTCGTAGTTGCCCATCTTGCGGTTGGCGTAGCCGATATAGTTGGCGACGTCGGGGTGCTCGTCATGGCCTAGCGCGTGCATGGCAGCGATCCCGGCCTCATAGTTGCCGTCGAGAATAAGTTGGCGGGCGGCGCGATATTCGCGCAGGAATTTCTCCTGGGCGAGCTGCTGCTCCTGTTGTTCGATGGCATTGTTGTTCTTCTTCTTTTTCTTCTTGCCGTCATCAGTAGGCGGCGGATTATCAGTGCCCATTGCGTATACTGTCACCGGCTTGATACTGATCGCGGTCACGAGCAATACGGCGACAGCAAACACAGCTGCGCGGCGAGGGGCTTGGATCAAGGTCATGGCGGACGCTCTCCTGCAAAAGGCCGGCTCAGCGTGACCATACGACAAGGCCGGTGGATACGAACAAAACAATCCGTGATCGGCGTCTAGTCCCTGGCCCCCCTGAATTAAAAATAACACGATCGTGAGGTCCTCTTTTGTGGTGCGGTCGTTGCAGCCCCCGCTTGACTCATCCCAGCGTTCAAGAGAACATTTTACCGTGCTGGTTCCCCGAGCCACTTCGGGGACGAAAGAGGGAACACGGACACGACGAATTCGGATACGCGAATTTGAAGTAATCCGTGGCTGCCCCCGCAACTGTGAGCGGCGAGCCTTAGGTCCAATACGGCCACTGGGAAACTGGGAAGGCCAGACCACCAAGACAACGACCCGCGAGCCAGGAGACCTGCCAGCGCGGTCACCCAACCGGTGGACGGGGCGTCCATACGGAGCGGTCTTTCGCAGCGGTGACGGCAATGCCGGTGCGAAGGCCGTGAGAGACTAAGACTCCCACGACATTCCGCACGTGAGATCCGCGCGTCGTTGCGCCGGTCCCTCGCTGCGTCCTTTGCATCGGGCTTCGTCTTCACCCGATGCGTTCGCTATCCGCGAACGTAAACGAAGGAACGTGGTGCCATGGGAATAGGACATGTCGAGAGACTTGTCGGCGTTGCGCTGGCGCTGATGGCATTCATTGCGCCCGCAAGTGCACAAATCACCTTACCGGAAATTGACGTCAGCTGGACGCGGCTTAACAGCGGCATGGTCGGCACATCGAACAGTGTCATCACCTCGCAGGATATCGAGCGTTCGCCAGCGCAGAACTTGCCGGACATCCTGTCGCGGGAGGTCGGTACACAGATCCAGCACTTGCTGAGTTCAACAAACGGCTCGCGCGATGGTGTCGATCTGCGCGGTTTCGGGGCCTTCGCCCAATCAAACGTGCTCATTCTGGTCAACGGCCGCCGTTATCAGGACTTCGATCTTCAGGGATTCGATTTCTCCTCGATCCCGATTAACAGCATCGAGCGAATTGAAATCACGCGCGGCAACAGCAGCACTGTCCTTTACGGCGATGGCGCGATCGGCGGTTCAATCAATATCATCCTCAAGAAAGGATCGTCGATTGCTGCGGTCAACCGTGTCGACGGACTGGCCGGTTCGTTCAATTATTGGGAGGGTCGCGCATCGACCGCAGTAACGAGCGGGCCCTGGTCGGTTGGCGCGTTTGGCAACGCGATTGACTCTAACGGGTATCGCGTCAACAGCGCTTTGCGCCAGCGCAATGTCAACGCGACGTTGAACTATGCAACTCCCAACCTGGGTGGCTATTTCACCGTCGCCGGTGATCGTCAGTTTCAAGGCCTTCCGGCAGGCCTCAATAATTTGCCCGGCAGCCTTCCGTACACGCTTGAGACGCCCTGGCAATCGAATACGCCCCTCGACTGGGGCAAGAAGCAGGGCATCAATTTTGCGACCGGGTTCAACGCGACGCTTAGTCCTGGTGTCGAACTAATCGTCGACGGGGGCGTCCGGCGCAAGTTCCAGCAGGCGAAGTTCTTCAACTATTTCGATCCGGTCACTTTTCTCTATAACGCGAACGCTGCGACCCCGATGAATTACGTCGATACTGTTATGACGACGTCGTCGGTGACACCACGCCTCGATATCTCACACCAGTTGTTCGGGGTTCCGAACAGGCTGTTTACCGGCATTGATTTTTACAACACGCAATACAATTCGGATCGGCCGACCGCGCCGGGATTGGTCCCGATTCACAATTATGATATCCGGCAGGCAACGGCAGCTTTCTACGCGATGAATACCACAACGGTGCGGCCGGACACCGATATTTCGATTGGCGGCCGTATCCAGCGCAATATGGTCAAAGCGCAGGATACCTACAGCGCGGTCAATGACCCCCAAGTCGTCGTTTTTGGCGGCTACCCTCCAGGTGTGAATCCCCAGACTCCACCTTTCGACCAAAGCGAATGGCAATGGGCGGCTCACATTGGCATTGAGCACCGCTTCAATTCAGTCTTCGCAGTGTTTGCCCGTGCTGCCCGTGCGTTTCGTTTACCCAACGCGGATGAGCGAGTTGGCGCTGGCGGGCCGTTTGTTTTTACCGTTCCCACTTTCGATCTTAAAACGCAAACGTCCTACGATGTTGAAGGCGGTGCCCGTGTCAACTCCGGCCCATTCAATCTTCAGTCGAGCGTTTATCTGATGCGGCTGAATAACGAAATTCATTTCCTGCCGGCAATTGGCGTCGACACCAATCTCGATCCGACGCAACGAGTGGGCTGGGAAACAAGTGCGTCCTACCAAATTAGCAGCGCGGCACGCTTACGTGGCGGCGTGACCTATCTCAACGCGACGTTCCGCGAGGGCCCCAATGCGGGCAACGAGATCCCGCTCATTTCCCGCTGGTCGGGGTATGCAGGTCTGACGTGGGATATCGTGCAGAAACTGCTTACGCTGGATGTGACCAGCCGTCTGTTTGGGCCACGCCGCATGGACAATGACCAGATCAATCAGCAGCCTCTAATTCCCGGAGAGGCGACGGTCGATGTCAAACTCGCAGGCCAATACGACCGCTTCTTCTGGTCCGCGTCCGTCCTCAATGTGTTTGATAAGCACTACTTCGACTACGCCATCGCCAGTGGGGGGATTGCGAGCGGTCCATTCTTTCCTCCCGGCCTGCCGCCGACGATCGGGCTGTATAATGCGTTTCCGCTGGCCGGGCGAACATTCTTGCTTCAGGCGGGCGCGACGTTCTAGGCGGGCGACGTTTTTAAATCACAGTGGCTGCCACTCGACTGGCACGAGTTCGTAGCCGGTCGCCGTCTTGACCATGTGGCCGCAGGCGGGGAAGGGGAAATGATACGCCTCGACCAGCATGCGGTCGGCGACGACTCGGTCGAGCATTTGGCGGCGCGCCATCACCGCCTGAGGCCCATCCATGTCGAAGGTCGGCTGCCAATCGGGATAGCGCGCGAATAAATAAGGGTTACGTACGGTGTCGCTCATCGCCAGCATCGACTGATGACCTGAATGAATGGCGAAAGCGGTGTGACCGGGGGTGTGGCCATAGGCAGGGACCGAAACGATGCCTGGGGCTACTTCGGCGCCCGGCTTGAAACGCTGCACGTCCTTGGCGATGTCCCTGAAGATGCGTCGCGCATTGAGGAAGTACCGTTTCACCGCGCCCTGCGCCGGCCCCATGTTGGAGTCATGCATCCAGAACGTCCATTCCGGCTCCGGCACGAGGATCTCGGCATTGGGAAAGACTTTTGCACCGTCTTTGGTCTTAATGCCGTCGATGTGATCGGGGTGGAAATGTGAGATGAGGATTGAATCGATCGCCTTCGGATCAACGCCGGCGACTTTGAGGTTATCGAGCATGCTTCCGGCCGTATCGGTGATCTGGCCAGCGGTGCCGGTGTCGATCAGCACCAGCTTCGCACCGGTGTTCACCATGAGTGCCGTGAACGATATCGGCAATACGCTCGGCGGCAGGAATGCAGCGGCGAGCGCTTGGTTCACCTCGGCGCCGCTGGCGTTGCGCACAAACTTGTCATCGATCGGCAGGTACCAAATGCCGTCAAAAAGTGCGGTCAGCTGATAGTCGCCGAGATTATACCGATAGACTCCGGGACCCTGCATTTTGGGGGGCGGAGCCTTCGCACTGGACGGCAGCGGTAAGGCCGCTGCGCCGGCAGCTAGCGCGGTCCCGCTTAAAAAGGAGCGGCGGGAAACTTGGCGCATGATCTCGCATCTCTCAGGCTGCAAGGCGGATTTTCGGCACGCGTCTCAATCAGGAACACCGCACGCCGGCATTTTATTCGCATCGTTAGTTCTGGTCGGCCTTGATGTTGTTGTCCTTTACCACTTTGCCCCAGGTCTGCATTTGATTGCCGACGAAGGCACGCTCGGCTTCCGGGCCGCCGAGAATCAACGAGACCTGCTGGGTTTCCACCAATTGCTTGGCGATGCGCTCCTCGCGCAAGGTCGCAGCCATCTCATTGCCGAAGCGCTCGATGATCGGTTTCGGCGTGTTGGCCGGCGCGAAGATGCCCCACCAGGCATAGGCTTCGAAACCGGGGAAGCCGCTCTCGGCCACGGTCGGCACTTGGGCGATGAACTGATTGCGCTTTTTTCCGGTCTGCACGATCGCACGAATAGCCCCGGCCTCAACTTGCGGCATCGACAGCGCGGTGCTGCCGATCAGAAGATCGACGTGGCCGGCGACTGCGTCATTCATCGCCGGACCGCCGCCGCGATAGGGCACGTGCGTCAGCTTCACGCCGGCCCGCTGCGACAGCAGTGCCATCGCCAAATGCCCAACGCTGCCACTGCCGACTGAGCCGTAGCTGACCTTGCCTGGATTTTCTTTGGCGAAGGCGATGACGTCAGCCAGCGTGTTGTAAGGCTTGGCTTTCGCAGTGGTGATCATATAGGGCGCGGTGCCAATCAATAGAACCGGGTCGAGATCCCTCTCGCTGTCGTAAGGTAGGCTCGGCAGCACGAACGGATTGGCGGCGTGGTTGTCAAACACCGCCAGCCAGGTATTGCCGTCGGGCGGCGATTTCACCACCGCGGCGGTGCCAACGCTGCCAGACGCGCCCGACCGGTTCTCGATTATGATAGTAGTACGGAGGCGCTGCTGCATCCCCGGCTGGACCAGTCGCATAATGGCGTCCGTCGATCCGCCGGGCGGGTAGGCGACGACAATTCGCACCGGGCCAGAAGGCCAGGTTTGGGCGCGCGCCAGGAATGGCGCGGCCAATGGCGCCGCGATGCCGGCAAGCACGAGTGCACGGCGTGTGAGCCTCATGACGTCCTCACCTAGGTTATTTTTATGAACGCCAGCATACATTTCTTGGACACTTAACGCACCGGTCTCTCTGGGCCGATCCGGCGCCAGCCGCTATGATTGAGCGCGAGTAGGGAATCGAACGAATGCGGAGTGTGCGGATGCGACGGCTAGCGCTATTGGTGGCAGCTGTGGCCACGGTCGCGCTTGCGGGCTGCACCACCGAGGTTGGACCAAGCGCCTCGGAACTGAAGGCGCGCTGGGACGCGGAAAACGTCTATCCACAAGGATACCGGCAGGACCTGCTGGCTTTCTTGCGCACCTATCTCAACGATCCTTCGCATATCCGGGGCGCGGCTGTCTCACAACCGCAGCTTAAATTTGTTGGGTCGGGCGATCGCTACGTGGCGTGCGTGCGTTTTAACGCGCGCAACAGCGATGGAAAATATCTGGGATCAAAAGACGGCGCCGCGGTTTATGTGGCGGGCAAGCTCGATCGTTTTTTCGATACGCCGAAGGACGTTCGCGAGCTTTGCAAGGAAGTGACTTTTGCGCCATTCCCCGAGTTGGAGAAGCTCACGCGCTAGCGCGCCGGATCAGTGTGCGAGGGCACAGGTGCACGCCAGCCGCCGCCGGGCTTAAACGGCTCGGCGGTGCGCCAGGTTCAGACAGAGCGGTCGAAAGCAGCCTCGGGCGTCGAGGTCACTTAACCTTGAGGTTCTCGGCGGATGTCTTTCCGCGATTCTCGACGAGTTCGAACTGAACGGTCTGCCCTTCGTTCAGCGT
>DASWAK010000535.1:0-2845 GCA_036391175.1 Pseudolabrys sp. | reverse complement strand
CGAATGGCAAGTGCCATGGCTGCCCGGCTATGGCAACTCGCAGCCGGTCCGCATCGGCAATGCCGCGCACAATCAGCGTCAGCTCGACATATTCGGTGAAGTGATGGATGCACTGCACCAGGCACGCCAGGGTGGGCTAGGCGCCAATGAGGCGGGCTGGGCGCTACAATGCGAATTACTCGCGCATCTAGAGACGATCTGGCGCGAACGCGACGACGGCGTCTGGGAAGTACGCAGCAGACCGGAGCAGTTTACCTATTCCAAAGCGATGGCCTGGCTCGCCTACGACCGTTCTGTTAAGAGCGCCGAAGCTTTCGGGCTGCCAGGACCGGTGGACCATTGGCGCTCAGTGCGCACCGCCATCCACCGCGACATCTGCCAGCGCGGCTTCGACACGGAACTCGGTAGCTTCGTGCGGGCCTACGGCAGCAAAGAACTCGACGCCAGCCTGCTGCTTTTGCCGGCGATCGGATTTCTGCCGCCGCACGACGTGCGCTTCCGCGGCACGGTCGCGGCGATTGAGCGTGGGCTTTTACGCAACGGACTTGTTTTGCGTTATGATACCGGACTTTCCGACGACGGCTTGCCCGCGGGCGAAGGTGTGTTCCTCGCTTGCAGCTTCTGGCTCGTCGACGCTTATCTAATGCTCGGTCGCCGTGACGAGGCGGTGGCACTGTTTGAACGCCTGTTGTCGCTGTGCAACGATGTTGGACTGCTGAGTGAGGAGTACGAGCCGCGCACGCATCGGCTGGTCGGCAATTTTCCGCAAGCCTTTTCCCACCTTGCGCTGGTTAATACAGCGAGCAATCTTTCGCATCATCGCAAGCCAGCCGAGCAGCGCTCCGAGTACAGCGTCATCGACGACCGGTCCCTGCACGCTACCCGAAGTAGTCACTAGGCCGCGTCCGTTTAAGGCCAGAAACAGCCAAATTCACTTTGCCCAAGAAGTCGCGTTTCGGCTGCCGATTGCGGCCTGCGACAGACGGTCGCGCGGTTGGCAGGGAACCAATTCGATGCTGGTTGATCTATTGGTGCAGAGTGCAGGCGAATTGAAACTGCACTCTGTGGGGCGAGGAAACGACATGGGGAAGTTCCATGGCCATGGCAGCCACTTATGGGGGGCTGTCCACTTCCGACCATAGCGCGCAGCTGCGTAAGGCAGTCATTGCTTCGACAATCGGTACAACAATCGAATGGTATGACTTTTTTATTTACGGCACGGCGGCCGGACTGATTTTTGGCAAGCTCTATTTTCCCAACGAAGACCCGCTAACTGCAACGCTCGCGGCTTTCGGCACCTATTTCATCGGCTTTGTTGGGCGGCCAATCGGCGCCGCGATATTTGGTCACTACGGCGACCGCATCGGACGAAAAGCAACGCTCATCGCTACGCTTCTTTGCATGGGTATCGCGACATTCCTTATCGCCTTTGTTCCGACCTACGCGTCAATCGGCATCTGGGGTGCTGCTATCCTGACAGTTCTGCGGATGATTCAAGGCATCGGCGTTGGTGGTGAATGGGGTGGATCGGTGCTCTTGGCGATGGAGTGGTCCCGTACGCATGGTCAACGCGGCTTGGTGGCATCGTGGCCACAATTTGGCGTGCCATGCGGATTGTTCCTGTCAAACCTTTCGATCCTGGCGTTTAGCACATGGTCTGGCGATCAGTTTGTCACGTGGGGCTGGCGAATCCCCTTCGCGCTCTCAATCATCCTTGTTGGTATCGGCCTATGGATTCGTCTTGGGATCCTGGAGACACCGGTGTTCCAACGGCTCCTGAAGACAAACAGAATCGAACGGGCTCCCATTGCCGAAGTCATCAAGAAACAGCCGAAGGAAATTATCCTCTCGGCGTTGCTACGAATGGCTGAGCAGGCGCCGTTCTATATCTTCACCGCATTCATCTTCGCATATGCGGTCGGCACGCTGCATATGTCGCGCGACCTCATTCTAACCGCGGTCCTCGTCGCTTCTTGCGTCTCTTTCATCACAATTCCGCTCTCGGGTCACATCTCCGACCTCATCGGACGCAAAAAGATGTATCTGATCGGGGCAGCAACAGTCGGCGTGTTCGGCTTCCTGTATTTCGGTATGGTGGACAGCGCGATACCGTTGGCCGTGTTCATTGCGATCGTGTTATCGTTGATCCCGCATGACATGCAATACGGGCCCCAGGCGGCGCTGATTGCCGAGGCGTTTACGCCACGATTACGTTACAGCGGTTCTTCACTTGGATATCAGCTCGCATCAATCATCGCCGGCGGACCTGCGCCACTCATCGCGACAGCACTGTTTGCTGCCTACCACTCGGGCTATGCGATTGCTATCTACATTGCCGCATGCGCGGTGGTGAGCCTAATATCGGCGGCGTTAATGCCCGACTACACCGGCAAAGATATCTCGATGGAATATGACGACTAGCCGGCTGAAATACTTCGCTGATAAGCGAACCTGGTAAAATCTAAGCCCCTACGAGTACTTGCTTAACGCCGCGTTAGAGGGTCTGTGACGGTCACCACGCGAGATGGCCGCACCAAGTCGGCGCAGCTCCGCCGCAGGTCGCCGGACACGAAGACGCGCCTTCTATTGCTTGATCTGGGAGCGCGAAAAAACGGCCCTGCTCCATAAGCTGCAAGAGGCGCTTTGGTGTAACAGGTCGGGGCAGTGCCAAGTCACCCGAAAGCGGATAGTCGCCGGACGGCACTCAAGATTTCGGCGCTCACCAAAAGAAAGGCCCTGGACATTGCTGGGGTTTCATTGGGAGATCGTCTCCAATTAGAAACGATAGGTGATACCCGCTCGCGCGCTGTCCGACCCTCAAGAAAGCGTTCCTGCATGATCATCC
>DASWAK010000534.1:0-1784 GCA_036391175.1 Pseudolabrys sp. | reverse complement strand
ACGTAGTGCTGGACATACTCCATTGCCCACGCCACGTACTGCTGGCGCATCTTTGGAGATTCTATTGTCGTAAGCCCAGCCACGGTTATCCCCGCCAGGTATACCGGAACCATTTTGACGCCCACGAAACTAAATCGGCGTGATAATCCAGTCACAAGAGCCTATATAAGTTCAAGCGCAGGGTCCTTAATCGGGCGGGCCAATGTCCGCTTTGGGTCGATGCTGTCGAAAAACCCGCAGTTTGATCGGCCTTTTCGTCGTTGAACGTTTTGGACGAGTGAACTGTGGTCTCCCTTGGCGCCGCGCCAGTCATTGGAGCGGCAGCGGATACGCCACGGATCTGATTCACAGCACGCTTACGCAACTGACGTGCACATACCGTTTGGTGGTGGGCCAAGCAGCCGCAATGCCATTGTCTTGAGGTTCTGCACGATTGCCGCAAGGTGGAACTCATCGCGCGCGCCTGAAAGGCCTCTCAGTCGCAGACGCCGGAAGCCGTGATGGCTCTTGAGGTGCGCGAAGCGCATCTCGACCTTCTTGCGTTGATTACGCGACTGAAAAAACGCCTTCGTTTTCATGTTGCGGCGTGCCAGCTCGCGAGCGTCTTCGTGCAAATAACGCGCGATCCGGCGCGCGGCGACATTCGGACAGCACTTCGGTTTGAGTGCGCAGACACGGCAAGTGGGCACAGATGCTTCGTAACGGATGCCATAGTCGGTGCTGACATGCCCGGTGGTGGTCAGCATCCTGCCCGCCGGGCAGATGTAAATGTCGCGTCTCTTGTCAAAGATGAAGTCGGCGCGTGAGAACGTACCATCCCCGCGCTCACTCTTGTCCCACACCGGGATGTGGGGCGTGATCCTCTTCTTTACGAGCCAGCCAAGAAACCGCCCGGTACCATAGGCCGTGTCAGCGACGAGCCGCTTGGGCTTGATATCGAAGCGCTGTTCGGTGCGTTCGATCATCGTCTTAGTTGCAGCGACTTCGTCGTAGGTTCGCGCCGGTGTGGCCTCAACATCGACAATCACCGCATGCTGAATATCGATGAGATAGTTGAGCCCGTAGCCAAACAGCACGCGTTTGTTGGCCTTGGCGGTCCAGGCTGATTGCGGGTCTGAGGGCGAGATAACCTTCGGCGGCTTACGGTCCTGATTGACCCTCCACCCACCGTCAGGGCCGTCATCGGTACCATTACCATCCGACTGAGCCTCGGCATCGAGCGCAGCCAGATATTCGGCCACCGCACGCTGCTGGCGCTGTGCATCGGTCCAATCCAGCTCGTCCGGCGCCTTGCCGTGATAGCGGCTGGCATTCGCCTCAATCACACTCGCATCGACCGCAAAGCCCTCGCCCTTGACCAAGCTTGCAGCCATGCACGCCGCCACTACGCGCTCGAACACATGGCGCAGAATGGCGCTCTCCCGAAAGCGACCGAGCCGATTGACGGAGAATGTTGAATGGTGCGGGACCTTGTCATCAAGGTCGAGCCTGCAGAACCAGCGGTAGGCCAGATTCAGGTGCACTTCTTCGCACAGCCGTCGCTCCGAGCGGATGCCGTAGCAGTAACCCACGATCAGCATACGGAGCATCAGTTCGGGATCGACCGAAGGTCGCCCGATCTCGCTATAGAAACGCGCCAGCTTCTCGCGCAGATCAGCCAGGACTCCGGTCACGGTCGGATTGATCCGGCGCAGTAAATGGTCTGAGGGAATGCGAGTTTCGAGATTGAACAGATAAAACAGCTGACGCTGATCACCCGTTTGCCGACCCATCATGGCCCCACC
>DASWAK010000533.1:0-2840 GCA_036391175.1 Pseudolabrys sp. | reverse complement strand
GGCCCGTAGCGTCCGCATAGAGGCTCGACATATCTGTTAGCACGCCGATCTTGACGTTCACCTGCTGCGCAGTAGCCGTGCCGCAGGCCAACATGACGGCAAGGGACGTCAAACTAAGTCGTTTCATTGGCGTATCCTCCCTGCTTGCCTGCCTTAAAGGATTCTTTTGTTAAACACCGAGGTAGTCGTGCAGCTTCTCAACATTAGCATCCAGTTCGGCATTGGCGAACTGATCGATGATACGTCCATGTTCCATGACGTAATAGCGATCCGCAACGGTCGAAGCGAAACGGAAATTCTGCTCTACCAGCAGAATGGTAAAGCCTTGCTCTTTAAGCGCGCGGATGGTCTTGCCGATGTGCTGGATGATGACGGGGGCAAGCCCTTCGGTTGGCTCGTCGAGGAGCAAGAGGCGCGCGCCGGTGCGCAAAATGCGCCCAATCGCCAGCATCTGCTGCTCGCCGCCGGAGAGTTTGGTACCTTGGCTGGAGCCAAGACGCTCTTTGAGATTCGGAAACAGGTCGAAGATGCGATCGAGCGCAAGGCCGCCGGGTTTTACTACGGGGGGCAACAGCAGGTTTTCTTCGACGTTAAGGCTAGAAAATATGCCCCGTTCTTCGGGGCACAAGGCCACGCCCGTGCGCGCGATCTGATCGGAATTGCGGGCAATAAGTTCCTCGCCTTGAAAGCGCACCGAGCCGGTTCGGTGGCCGACAATACCCATGATCGACTTGAGTGTCGTCGTCTTGCCGGCGCCATTGCGCCCAAGAAGCGTCACCACCTCGCCCTCGCGCACATCAAACGTCACACCGTGCAGGATGTGCGACTCGCCATACCAAGCTTGCAGGTCTTTGATGGCGAGCAAAGGTGTGTGCGCGTCAAGCATGTCCTACCCCCATGTAGGCCTCGCGCACTTCGGAATTGGCAGATACCGCGTCGTAATCGCCTTCCGCCAGCACGCGCCCACGTGTGAGCACGGTGATGTGATCGGAGAGATCGGCGACCACCGAAAGATTGTGCTCGACCATCAGGACGGTGCGGTCGGCGGATACGCGCTTGATCAGCTGCGCAACGCGGTCGATGTCCTCGTGACCCATCCCCGCGGTCGGTTCGTCAAGCAATAGCATCTCAGGATCAAGTGCCAACGTCGTAGCGATTTCCAGAGCACGCTTACGACCATAGGGAAGTTCGACCGCGGTCCAGTCAGCGACTGAGGAAAGTCCGACATCGGCAATCAGCTCCATCGCCCGCTCGTTCAAATTGTTAAGCACCGATGTCGAACGCCAGAAATCGAAGGAGCCACCACGCTGACGTTGCAACGCGATGCGCACGTTTTCCAGCACGGTCATGTGGGGGAACACTGCAGAAATCTGAAATGAGCGCACCAGGCCGAGCTGTGCGACGTCCGCCGGCTGCGCTGTGGTGATGTCATGACCTTTGAACAGAATTCGCCCGCGCGTCGGGCTCAGGAATTTAGTGAGTAAATTGAAGCAGGTGGTCTTGCCGGCACCGTTCGGCCCAATCAACGCGTGGATGGTCCCACGCTTCACGCGCAGGTTTACGCCATTGACAGCAACAAAGCCGGCAAACTCTTTGGTGAGATCCTCGGTTTCGAGGATCATCTCGTCACTCATATGTAGCAGCCCCTCGTCCCGCATTCTTGGAGGTTTTGGCGGCGCGCGGCAAGGCCTACTAAAGATCCGGGCGTGCGGCTAAGTAGCTGATTGTATTAGATGTGTCCGGTTGGGCTGACCCACTTGCAGGACCAGCAAGGGGTCAAATCAGTCCGCTGCCACGTCCGTTTCGCGCTTGGCGACGTTGGCGAGGATTTCCGCGCCGCGATTGGCCGCTGGCAGGCCGCGGAACAGGAAGCACAGGCTCACCACCGCCTGCATCTCCTCCCAGCTGGCGCCGGCGCGCCGGGCGGCAATAGCGTGCAGTTGCGCTGCATCGCTCATATCCATGAGCAGCATCCCAAACAGCATCAACTGGGCGGTCTTCACGTCGAAGCACTTCGGATACATCGCGCGCTCGCGCATCTTCTCCTGCAGATCGAGCAGCGTAGGATCGAGCGCGCCGGTGACCGCCATCCGCGCCTCGATGCGCGGCGGCACGAAGCCGATCAATTCGTTATAGATGTCGGTGCGGTCCTCAAACGACGCCACCTTGTCCGCGTAGGCGCCGATGCGTTCGCGCACTGCACTGAGGTCGACCCGCGGAGGTAATGACATCGATGATCCTTGGCCAGTTTAGAAGAACACCGGAAATTCCGGCGTCTTCCCGGTTGCCTCGCCTTCCACATTGGGCGTGGCGTATTGGATGAAACTCTCCGGCAATGTGGCGCCCCAATAAACTCCGGTGCCACGTTCTTCCTCGCTCCAGGTGACCGGCTCCCAATCGGGCGCAAATACCAAGAAGCTGCCGGAGTAGATTTCTACGCGATTGCCACCCGGCTCGTAGGTGTAGAGATAAAAGCCTTGCGAGTTATTGTGCTTGGAAGGGCCGGCTTCGATGAAGATGCCGTTCTCGATCAGAATATCGGCGGCGCGCATGACGTCATCGCGATTGTCGACCCAGAGCGAGAAGTGATGCAGGCGCCCGTGCGCACCTTTGACGTCGACCACATAGGCGAGCTGGTGATGCACCGCCGTTGGACTCATCCAGGAACCAATCTCGGTCTTGCCCTTATCGTAACGCACTTGCTCACGTAGCTGGAAGCCGAGCAACTCCTGCGCGAATTTGCGATTGGCTTCGACGTCGCTCGCAAGTAGCGCGAGGTGATCAACGCGACGCACGCAGACGCCGCGCCCAGTGTACTTCTGCGGCAGGTTTTTCAGGGT
>DASWAK010000532.1:0-1734 GCA_036391175.1 Pseudolabrys sp. | reverse complement strand
GCTTGCCGTAGCCATGAAAACTCCAGAGCGCGGATCAGGAACCGAGGCCGAGGGCCTTTTTTAGATCGTCCCATTTCGTGCGCGAGGATTCAATCGGTCGGTTTGAATTGCTAGTCCATTCGACCATTGAGCCGGCATAGAGCCTAGTTTCTTTCCGACCAAGCAGCTCGTGCAGCACGAACCAATCGGTCGAGGCCCAATGGCCTGTGTTGCAATAGCTCACCGCGGGTCCCGCGGGCACAGCGTTCGCAATCCTCGCGAGCTCCGCCTTCGGTTTCAGCCGGTTGGTTTTCGGGTCATAGAATTCCGCGCTGTCGATATTCAATGCACTCGGAATGTGGCCGTAGGCCTGGGAGGCCGGCGCTTTCTCTTTGCCGAAGAAGAATGACCCAGGCCGTGTGTCGACGAGCGTAGCGCCGCCTTCATTTTCGATTGTCTCGACATCGCCGGCATCAGCCAAGATCCTCTTGTCGACCGTTGCCGTGAAAATCTTCGGCGATGGCGCCTTTACCCCGCTTTCAAACGGCAGACCGGCTTGCTGCCAGGCAGCAATACCACCGTCGAGGATGGAGACATTTTTCACGCCGACATACTTCAATGTCCAATAGGCGCGCGCGGCCGAACCAAAATCGAGGACATTCACGCCTGCCGGCACCACCACGACGTGACTGTCTTCATCGATTCCGAGATCCCCGATCAGTTTTTCGAGTTCGGGCGTCGTCGGGACCATGAAGGGCACATTGTTTCGGGTGACGCGCCAGCCAGCCTTGTCGTAATCGCTGTGAACGCTGCCGGGGATGTGCGCGACCGCGTAAGCTTGCGCGCCACCGCCGTCGATCGCCGATCGTATGTCGAGCACGACCAGATCCTGATCAGCATGATGGGCGCTGAGCCACTGCACCGTGATCAGGGGCTCGGCATGCGCACCTGCGACCGAAACGGCCAGCGCGGCGCTCAACAACAGCGCAGCGCCGAGACGTCGCACAGCATTGGCGGGACTAAATCGGAATGATGTTTTCATGACACGGATTTCATCGTTTGGAAGCCGGTTGCTTTTGGCGACAACAGATTGCCCTTGAATTAGAATATTTTTCTCTGTAAAGACAGACATCGGCATAAAATAAGAAATATATTCTAATTTAGCCGCCACGTAAGATTGTTCGTTCCAAATTTGGAGACGAAGAGAGAATGGACGCCATCGACCGGAAGATCCTTGCCGTTGTCCAGCAGGACGCATCGCTCTCGGTGGCCGAGATCGGCCAGCGTGTCGGGCTGTCCTCGACGCCTTGTTGGAAACGATTACAGCGGCTGGAGGCCGACGGCGTCATCACGCGCCGGGTGGCGATCATCGACCCGGAAAAGGTTGGTCTCGGCATTACTGTGTTCGTCTCGATCGAGACCGGCGATCACTCACAGGACTGGCTCAAACGCTTTGCCGATTTGGTTGGTGCGATGCCTGAGGTGATGGAATTCTACCGAATGGCCGGCGATGTCGATTACATGCTGCGCGTGGTCATAACCGATATTGCGGGCTACGACGCATTCTACAAGAAATTGATTGCGACGGTGCCGCTGAAGAACGTCACCTCACGATTCGCGATGGAGCGGATCAAATCAACAACAGCGTTGCCGATCGCCGAAGTACGTTAGGGCGGTACCTCAGCTACACGCCGTGCCGCCTGGCCTAGTGCAAGGCCATCACTTTGAGTGCGGCCGGCCCGAGAATGACTACGA
>DASWAK010000531.1:0-2843 GCA_036391175.1 Pseudolabrys sp. | reverse complement strand
AGTGACGAGGCCTAAATTTTGATGTCAATACGATCAAAATTGCCGCAGCAAGCGAGCATCCAATTTTGGAACACAAAACTTTACCCGCCTTACCGAGTAAAAGCCATATTTTCTTTTCCGTCGATTTGGGTGACATCCGTTCAACCGTGATGTCCGCTATTGGCACAAAGCAGACAATCAGACCGCACCCGCCTTTGTCCGCTATTGGAGTAACTGCGGATAAGTACGAACCTTGGCCTTGACCAGCGAGGTAGCGAATGACCCAAAGGAATCATCGGATAGCCGCTTAACGAGATATGCCTTTTGGGGGTAAATCGGACATCGCGATTGTCGCTGCTGTGGAGTTTAGCTCGGAGCAAATCGTGACGCGCATTCTTGTGACCGGCGCATCGGGCTTCGTTGGACGTGCCTTGGTCGCCGAACTTGCCAAGGCAGGACATTCCGTGCGAGCGGCGATGCGGCAGCCAGCGGATGTATTCCCTCAGTCGGTCGAGGTGATTGCGGTATCGGATTTGACACGCCCGGTGGAATGGCGTCCGCTGCTCAATGGCGTCAAGACGGTGGTTCACCTGGCCGGCATCGCGCACGCTGGGCCGGAGATTGCCGAGCAGGCCTATGACCGGGTCAACCGCCTGGCGACCGCCGAACTGGCAAGCGCCGCGAAGGCCAGCGGCATTAGCCACCTGGTCTTCATGTCGTCGATTCGTGCGCAGAGCGGACCAGCATGCACCAGGCCTCTGCGCGAAACCGATACACCGTGCCCGACCGACGCTTACGGACGCTCCAAACTTGCTGCCGAGGACGCCGTGCGTGGCGCCGGTGTGCCGTTCACGATCTTGCGGCCGGTATTGATTTATGGCCCGGGAGTTAGAGGCAATTTCGCGCGTTTGATGGAGCTTGCGCGAGAACCGTGGCCGCTGCCGCTGGGCCTTTGCCGCAACCGCCGATCACTGCTGGCGCGGCAGAACTTGATCGACGCCATTCACTTTGTATTGGCGTCGCCCGCTGCCAAGGGCGAGACATACATCGTGGCGGATCCTATGCCGTTGACGCTGACCGAGATCGTCACCGCATTACGTGCGGGCGAAGGGCGGCGACCAGGATTGTTACCGGTCCCACCGGCGCTCATTGCGTTCGCCTCAAGGGCCATCGGCCGCGCCGAAGAATGGCAGCGCTTGGGGGGAATGCTGGTTGCCGATCCCATCAAACTTATGCATGCCGGGTGGAGGCCTGCAATCGACACGCGCGCCGGCCTTGTGGCGCTTGCCGGCCAGCACCCGCCATAGCGGGACATCTTGCAAGGTGGGCTGTCTACCCCCAGGTGCCGCAGGCCACTAAAATTGCTTCCTCATCCTTCGGTAAAAAAGGGGTGGCAATCTAGGAGCTTTCATGAATCTTGCGGAGTGGCTGGTTCGCACAGCGCGTCGTTTGCCGAATACACCGGCGCTTCTCAGCGGCAAAAACTTCGTGGCCGACTACGCCGAATTTGCCCGGCGAGTTGCCAATCTTGCCTCCGCGCTACAGGCTCGCCTAGGCATCAGGCCTGGCGATCGCGTCGCGATCGTCATGTCGAACTGTGTTGAGTATCTCGAACTGCTCTACGCCACCTGGTTTGCCGGCGCTGCCGTCGTGCCGATTAATTTCAAGCTGCATGCGAAAGAAGCGGCTTGGATCATCGAGAACGCCGAGGCCAAGGTAGTTTTCGTTTCCGAATCGGCCGCGGCCGCGTTAACTCCCTTGATCGAGCGATTGCCAGGACTTGCTGCCGTCCTCGCCGTGGAGCGCAAAGAATTCTCCGCATTGCGTATCTCGGAGCCAATGTCGACACCGGTCTCACGCAGACGCGATGATTTGGCGTGGCTCTTCTACACCTCAGGCACCACCGGCAAGCCGAAGGGTGTCATGATTTCCAACGGAAACCTGCACGCCATGGCGTTCAGTTATTTCGTGGATGTGGATGAGGTCCGCACCACTGATGCGACTCTCTATGCTGCACCGATGTCCCATGGCGCTGGGCTTTATAACTTCATGCATGTCATGCGCGGCGCCCGCCACGTCGTGCCCGAGTCCGGCGGATTTGAGGCCGATGAAGTGCTCGCGCTCGCGCACTCGCTGCGTGATATCTCGATGTTCGCGGCGCCGACGATGGTGCGGCGCCTGGTCGACCGGGCAAAGACGGAAGGATCGCATGGCGACGGCATCCGCACCATCGTCTATGGCGGGGGGCCGATGTACATGGCCGATATTGAAGAGGCGGTCGCAGTGATGGGACCGCGCTTTGTACAGATATACGGGCAGGGCGAGAGCCCGATGACAATTACGGCGCTGTCGCGCGCTCTGGTTGCCGAGCGTCTTCACCCGCGCTGGCGCGAGCGGCTTGGATCCGTCGGCATTGCCCAATCCTGCGTGGAGATTCGCATCGGAGACGAAGACGGACACGATCTGCCTGCGGGAGAAGTCGGCGAAATTCTGGTCCGGGGCGCACCCGTCATGCTCGGCTATTGGCGCAACCCGGAAGCCACAAGTAAAACGATCCGCGATGGCTGGCTTTGGACGGGCGACGTTGGCTCAAAGGACGATGACGGCTTTCTCACCCTGAAAGACCGATCGAAGGATGTCATCATTTCCGGCGGCACGAACATCTATCCCCGCGAGGTAGAGGAAGTGCTCCTTCTGCATCCGGCGGTTTTTGAGGTCTCGGTTGTGGGGCGGCCAAGCGCCGAATGGGGTGAGGATGTTGTAGCCTTTGTGGTCGCCAAGCGCGGTGCCAAGCTCGATACCTCCGACCTTGATCGCCACTGCCTTGAGCACATCGCCCGCTTCAAGCGGCCGAAATTCTATAT
>DASWAK010000530.1:0-4756 GCA_036391175.1 Pseudolabrys sp. | reverse complement strand
GCCGGTAATCGAGCGCGAACCGACCGGCGAAACTGGTCGGGCGACACGGGCTGCAGTCTGATGGGGTGTTCCGCGGTTGATCATCGTCTGGGTGAGCATGGCGCTGGTTCCTCGGTGAATTTGATGATCAATCGATACCGGCGGAACCGCGCGCTCGAAATTCAGGTAATCTCCATAGGGGATTTACCGGAGGCGAAACGCGACGCTTCACTGCGGTAAATCAGACCTACTTTGGATCGACATGGCCCAAACCTTTGATAATAATGGACTTTTATCACCGCTCGAGCGTGGCTGGGCGCTGCGCTATGGGGTGGCCCCCTGCACCGTCGCGTTGGCGCTGGCGGTGCGAGCTCTGTTAACACCCGTGCTGCATGACGATGCGATTTTTTATTATTTCACACCTCCCGTGCTCATCTCTGCCGGAATCGGCGGCCTTGGTCCTGGCCTGCTGGCAACGGCGCTGGGCATCGCCGCCGCTTACCTTGTCGTAACTGAAGTTTCGGAGTTTCCGAGGCTGCTTCTCATCAGCGGCATCGCCTTCGCCACTATGGGCATTGGCGTTTCGTGGGGTGGCGAGCTGCTCCATCGCAGTCGTCAGCGCACGGTCGCAATGACGCGCGACGCCCTTGCGCGCGAGGCGCATCTGCAGTCGATTCTCGACACCGTGCCTGAAGCAATGATCGTCATCGACGAGCATGGCACTATACAATCGTTCAGCAGCGCCGCCGAGCGGTTGTTCGGCTACCGCGTGGTCGAGGCGCTCGGGCAAAACGTCAAAATCCTGATGCCGGCACCCTACCGTGAAAGTCATGATGGTTACCTCGAACGCTACCGGATGACGGGCGAGCGCCGGATCATTGGCATTGGTCGCGTTGTGGTCGGCCAACGCAAGGATGGCTCGACTTTTCCAATGGAGCTGGCTGTCGGCGAGATGAAATCCGGTGACAGGCGTTTTTTCACTGGCTTCATCCGTGATCTGACCGAGCGCCAGAAGACCGAAGCGCGCTTGCAGGAATTGCAGTCCGAGCTCGTGCATATTTCGAGACTAACGGCGATGGGCGAGATGGCTTCGACGCTGGCGCACGAACTCAATCAGCCATTGTCCGCAATTTCCAATTATCTCAAGGGTTCAAAACGCCTGCTGGAGGGTAGCAGGGACGAAAAATCGACGACCATGCGCGACGCACTGGAGAAAGCAGCCGATCAGGCGATGCGAGCAGGCCAGATTATCCGCCGGCTGCGCGATTTCGTTTCGCGCGGCGAAAGTGAGCGGCGGGTGGAGAACATCACCAAGCTGGTCGAGGAGGCAAGCGCGCTCGCGTTAGTCGGCGTCAAAGACCGCGGCATTCGCGTACAATTCCAGTTCGATCCGGCGATCGACCTGGTGCTCGCCGACCGCGTGCAGATCCAGCAAGTGCTTCTCAACCTGATCTGCAATGCCATGGACGCCATGGAAAGCTCACAGTCCCGCGATCTCGCTGTGTCAATCACACCGGTCGAAAATGGTTATGTTCGTATTAGCGTCGCCGACAGCGGCTCAGGGATTGCGCCCGAGGTCGCGGAGCAGCTATTCCAGCCGTTTATCACGACGAAGCGTCAGGGCATGGGTGTCGGCCTGTCGATTTCGCGCACGATCGTCGAGGCTCATGGCGGCCGAATCTGGGTGGAGCCAAATCCTTCCGGAGGCACGATTTTCCATTTCACGCTTGCGGTCGTAGATGAAGGAGATATCGACGATGCAGCCTGAGCTGATCGTCTACGTGATCGACGACGATGATGCCGTCCGGCATTCGCTTGAATTCCTGCTGAAGACTGCCGGCATCGAAGTGCGTGGATTCGAATCGGCAAAGGCCTTTCTGGAAATGCTGCCGCAGATCAAAACCGCCGGCTGTATAATTACCGACGTGCGCATGCCAGAGATCACGGGCATCGATCTTTTACGCCGCGTCAAGGAGAGCGGCCTTGATATTCCGGTGATCGTTATCACCGGTCATGGCGAGATATCGCTTGCAGTCGAGGCCATGAAAATTGGAGCGGTCGACTTTCTGGAAAAGCCATTCGACGACGACTTACTGCTAGCCTCGGTGCGCGCCGCGCTTAACAAAGAGGCGGACACTGCCAAGCACAAGGCCGAGATCGCGGACATCCATGACAAGCTGGCAGCGCTCTCGAACCGCGAGCGTCAGGTCCTCGAGGGCCTAGTGGCCGGTAAAGCCAACAAGGTGATCGCATTCGACCTTGGCATAAGCCCACGTACCGTTGAGATCTACCGCGCCAATCTAATGACCAAGATGGCGGCCAACAGCCTGTCGGACCTGGTGCGAATGGCGATGACGGCTGGCATCCTGACCGGCCCCGGTAGAAGCGGGCGCTAACTATTGCGCACGGCGCTTGCCAATCGGCAAGCTACGTTCAGGCGTCCGCACCGCCCTTGATCCCGAGCCCGCGCATGAAGCGCTCGCGGATCTGCACCGGATTGCGGTCCGTGGTGGCGACCGCCGGTTTATTATCGATGCGAGCCGCGATCAGGCTGGGTGCCCCGCCTTTGAGCGCGGACGCGACTAGGCGGTCGAAATCATCTTCGTCCGCAGCCCAGGCGCTGTGGCCAATGCCTGCAGCCCGCGCGATGGCAACGAGATCGGCGACTGTGGCGCCCGGCGTCGGCTGCGAGCCTGTAATCTGATAGATGCCGTTGTCCCATATGACGACGGTGAGATTCTTCGGCGCCCGTTCGGCAACGGTGGCCAGGCAGCCGAGCTGCATCAGCAACGAGCCATCGCCTTCGAGAGCGATCACATGCCGTTGCGGCTGCGCGATGGCGACGCCGAGTGCGATCGGAATTGTTAGACCCATGCTGCCAAGCATGTAGAAATTCTGCGGGCGCTGCCCGCTCGCCCACAGATCGAAATTGGCGTTGCCGATGCCGCCGATAACCGCTTCGTCGCGATTGAGCCTGGAGACCAGCCGCTTGGTTAGATCGAAGCGGTTCATGACCTTGGCATTGTGGGCGCCAATCGCTCCTGTTTGAGTACTCGTCATGAGGTCCTCAAGCCTCGAATACCTTGCCGCCGGTGAGCAGCGGCGAAAGAATAAAGGTGACCGGCGCCTGCGTCGCCACCGCCTGCTTGATGGAACGGTCGATGATAAAGGCAAGCTCGTCCTGACGCGTGATGGTGATGTTTTCGACTGCGAGCGAGTCGAGCACCGGCCGCATGGTCTTGCATACGAGAGCCTGGCCGATATTGAACTCGCCAAGCGTACCGCGCTCGGAAACAAAGATCAGTGCCGGAATTTGCGACGGCACCACCAGTGAAGCGAGCGCGTTAGGGATCGTGCCAAAGCCGCTGGTCTGCATAAGCACCGCGCCGCGCAAGCCACCCATCCAAGCGCCACTAATGATGCCAAGCGCCTCCTCTTCGCGGGTGGCAGCAAAGGTGGTGAAGAATGTGTCGGCGTGAATCGCTTTGATAAGCGGCGTGAATACCCGGTCCGGCACGTAAACGATGAGCTTGACGTCGTTAGCCTTCAGGGTTGCGAGCACGATCTCGTGCCAGTTAGTTGCTCGCGTTTGGATATTTGTCATGACTGGACGGACCGGGCCGCTGCGTTTGAATATCGTGAAATTGTGCGATCTTTGATTGAACTTCCGGCGCCCGTATTCGAACCCATTGCTCCAGTAATCGCAAAAGCTTAGCCTAAGATTGGTAACGGCGCTAATCAGAAAATATTGCCGAAACGTAAGGGGAGGACGATGACGAGATCCAGCAGACGCTCGGCGCCGTCACGGCGCAGCATCATCAAGGGCGCGGGGGCGCTCGCTGCAGGCGTCGCCGCACCGGCATTCTTGCGCGTGCGCGGGGCCTATGCCGCCTATCCTGACCGGCCGGTTAAAATTATCGTAGCCAATACGCCGGGCGGACCGTCCGACATCGTCGGCCGCATCACCGCAGCCGCGCTTCAACAATCGACCGGCAAGACCTTCGTCATCGAGAATATCGGCGGCGCAGGCGGAAATATCGGATTTGGCAATGCCGCGCGCGCCGAACCGGATGGCTACACGATCCTGCTCGCGACAAATGCGTGGTCGGTGAATATCAGTCTATACAATAAGGTTCCCTATGACCCTAAAGACTTCGTCGGCGTGAGCGAATTGGCGACATCGCCCAACACATTCGTAGTCAAGTCCGACTTGCCGGCGAAGACCATGAAGGAATTCGTTGCGCTCGCGCGGGCCAATCCGGAAAAATTCAACTGCGCAACGCCGCCTATCGGCACGACGCCGCAGATCCAGCTTGAGGTGTTGAAGATCCGCGAGAAGCTGCCCAAGCTGGAAGACGTGGTCTACAAGGGCGGTGGCGATGCCATCCAGGCTCTGCTCAGCGGGACCGCGCAATTGAGCTCCGGTTCGCTGCCGCCGGCCGCGCCGCACATCAAGGCTGGGACACTGCGATGCCTTGCGGTGACCGGTGAAACCCGCTGGCCCGACATGCCCGACGTCCCGACTATGATCGAGTCCGGCTACAAGGACTTCGTGTTCGCGACCGACACCGTGTTGCTCGCGCCCTCGAATACCCCGCCAGAAGCGGTCAAGTGGCTGGAGAACGAGACGCTGAAAGTTCTCGCCACCGGGGAAATGAAGGAAAAACTCTACAAATCTGGCTTCCAGGTGAGGGCAAAGGGTGCTGACGCAGCCTGGACCAGGGTGACGAAGGAAATCAACTTGTTCAAGAGCATCATTGATCAAGCCGGCATTCAG
>DASWAK010000529.1:0-1808 GCA_036391175.1 Pseudolabrys sp. | reverse complement strand
CGACATAGCCAGCGGAGCGCCGAAACTGATCGAGATAGTCAGGCCCGTAGGACATCAGGCCGCCAACAGCGACGAAGAAGCGTTCCCAATAGACTGGCCAAAACTCAATTTTGTCCGTTGTTAGTCCAATAGCGGACTAGGCGGAGGCGGCGGAGCGTTGGCTAATTCGCCTTTAGCTCTTTCAACATATCCGCCGCCTGCTTGAGATCCGGATTGATCTTGAGCGCCTCGCGATAGTCGGCAATGGCACCTTTATTGTCGCCATGATCGAGCTTGGCGTTTGCGCGATTGTAGAAGGCGGCTGTGTAACGCGGATTGAGCTTGATGGCGGCATCGTAATCGGCGATGGCGCCGTCCGTGTCGCCGAGATTGGACTTTGAGATGGCGCGATTGTTGAAGGCCGCCGCGTACCGCGGATTGAGCTTGATGGCGGCGTCGAAATCCACGATGGCGCGCTTGTAGTCTTTCTTGTCGTCCCAGGCATTGCCGCGGTTGTTATAGGCCTCGGCATAGTCCGGCTTGAGCTCGATGGCCTTGGTGTGGTCCTCGATAGTCTCGTCGATCTGGTGCAGCCCGCGATGCGCGTTGCCGCGGCCGGTATAGGCATAGGCCGAATTTGGATCGTAATGGATCGACATAGTGAAATCGGCGAGCGCGAGCTCGAATTTGCCCAGGTGCCGGTACATGGCGCCGCGTTGCAAATGGACGATGGAGCGGTCTTTGTCGCTGCCGCCGGGCGTGTTGATCAGCGTCGTGCAGGCGGCGATCACGTCGTTGAGGTACTGGACGGTAAAATTGGTGTTCGAGACGGGAAACGTGCAGAGAAAATAGTCTTTGCGCATTTCGTCTTTCGAAAGCTGCGCCATGGCCGGCGTCCACGTCATCGCGGTGAGCGCCGCAGCCGCTCCGCCGAGAAGCGCGACAAGTCTGCGCGATGTCCGCTTTACCCCCATAGCGGACATTCTCGGCCGCAGTCGCAATGTCGGCTAAGTGCCAAAAGCGGACATTGCCCCCTTCATTCGATCACCTCGTCGGCACGGGCAAGCAGCGACGGCGGGATCGTCACACCAAGCGCCTTTGCGGTTTTCAAATTGATGACCAGATCGAATTTGGTTGACTGTTCCACAGGCAGATCGCCCGCGTTGGCGCCCTTCAAGATGCGATCCACATAGTAGGCCGTCCGGCGATACATGGCCGAGAGGCTCGGCCCGTAGGCCAAAAGCGCCCCAGCCTCGGCAAATGCCTTGTACTGCGAAATGACAGCCAAAGTGTGTGTCGCCGCCAAATTTAGGATTTCGACCCTGTGCTGGGTGGTGACCACATCATCAATGATAATGAGCGCTTGGGCCCTACCGCGAGTTGCAGCCTGGAAGGCCCCAATGAGGTCAGCTGGTCCGTGCATTGGGAGAAGCAGGAGCTCAAGGCCGAGCTCTCGGCTCGCAGCTTTTATTGCGCCCATGGCAATGTCTGCGCCGGGGTTAGGTTCGTACCAGAGGATGGCCACTCGGGAAACGCTTGGGAGAGTATCTTTGAGCAGCGCAAGCCGCTTTCCACTTAGCTCGTCAACCATGAAACTCAAGCCGGTAATATTTTCACCCGGCCTGAAGAGGTTACGCACAAGCCCACTTTTTACTGGGTCAGCGATGCGCGTCATGACAATGGGGATCGTCGCGCTTGCCTTCTTGGCGGCCTGCACTGACGTTGTATTTATGGCTACAATCACATCGACTTTGAGCCTCACCAGTTCATTAGCGAGCACCGCGAGCCGTTGGCTGTATCCTTCTGCACTCCGCACCTCAAACGCGATG
>DASWAK010000528.1:0-1688 GCA_036391175.1 Pseudolabrys sp. | reverse complement strand
TCGCGTAACCCTCGCCGGCAGCCTTCTTCATACGCGCCGCGTCGGGCTCAATATCGGTGACCATACCGGTCATCGCCGCAATCGACAGCGAGAGCACAGCGAGAGCGTCCATTGCGCCCTCCTTGTCCTCCTGCATGTCCTTGGCATAGGCGAGTGGCAGACCCTTCATCACGATTAGCAGAGCGTTGAGCGCGCCGACCACGCGCCCGGTCTTCGCACGCACCAATTCGGCGGCATCCGGATTGCGCTTCTGTGGCATGATCGAAGAGCCGGTGGTAAATTTATCGGACAATTTTACGAGACCGGTGAGCGGCGAAGTCCAAATCACGATCTCCTCCGCCAGCCGCGATAGATGCACGGATGTGATTGCTGCGGCAGCAAGAACCTCCATGACGAAATCCCGGTCTGACACCGCATCGAGCGAGTTGGCCATCGGCCGCTCGAAGCCTAACGCCTTCGCGGTCATGTCGCGATCAAGTGCGAATGAGGTACCAGCGAGCGCTGCAGCGCCGAGCGGAGATTCGTTGAGTCTCTTGCGCGCATCGGTAAACCGCCCACGGTCGCGCGCCGCCATCTCCACATAGGCAAGCAGATGATGTCCAAAGGTCACCGGCTGAGCCGTTTGCATATGAGTCAGGCCGGGCATCACAGTGCCCGCATGCGCCAGCGCCTTTTCAA
Organism: Pseudolabrys sp.; assembly: GCA_036391175.1. Taxonomy (GTDB): domain Bacteria; phylum Pseudomonadota; class Alphaproteobacteria; order Rhizobiales; family Xanthobacteraceae; genus Pseudolabrys. Next base: position 1,010 of record DASWAK010000528.1, on the reverse strand, counting down.
CCAGTGCGCGCTGGTAGTTAGCGAGCGCGGCTTCAAGAGCATCAACGGTATCGCGCACCCAAAGCCGGAAATCGGTCGCCACCTGATCGTTGCGCGAGCGCGCAGTGTGCAGGCGGCCGGCGGCCTCCCCGATGAGCTCAGACAGCCGCCCTTCCACGTTCATGTGGATGTCTTCCAATGCCCGCTTGAATGAGAACTTGCCGGCCTCGATTTCTGACAGGATCGTGTCTAGACCGTGAGCGATCTTTTTCGCATCGTCGGCCGCAATGATACCTTGCTTGGCCAGCATGTCGGCATGGACCTTGGACGCTGCGATGTCCTGACGGTAGAGATGCCGGTCGAAATCGATGGAGGCATTGATTTCCTCCATGATGGCACCGGGACCAGACGTAAACCGTCCACCCCACATCTTGTTGCTCATGGCATATTCACCAAAGCGCTCATGACCGGGTCTCAATCCAGCTTCGCCAAAAAACGCCTCGCCATAGTTTTGGCGGGCGGAATCGCCGGAGTCGTCGTTGGGCTGGCGGGGGTATACGGGATTGCGACCCTCACACGCAATGTGGGCGACGACGCTGCCTGCCGTCCAGCCGTCGAATTGGCCAAGAAAGTTGCGCCATTCGTGCGTGGCGAGATGGCGGCCGTTAACGTTGCCAAGAATCCGCTCAAATTGCCCGCCCTCACCTTCCAGGACGCCACCGGCAAGCCACTGACGCTCGACCACTGGCGCGGACGGGTTGTGCTGCTCAACTTGTGGGCCACCTGGTGCGTGCCCTGCCGCAAGGAAATGCCAGCGCTCGATGCGCTGGAGCAGCAACTGGGCGGACCGGGATTTGAGGTCGTCGCCGTCAATATCGACACCCGCGATGGCGATAAGCCGAAGGCCTGGCTCAAGGAAGTCGGCGTGCAGAGGCTCGCCTACTACGCCGACCCGACCGCACGCACGTTTCAAGACCTCAAAGCCATTGGCCGTGCCTTCGGTATGCCGACCACCTTGTTGATTGACGGGC
>DASWAK010000527.1:0-7192 GCA_036391175.1 Pseudolabrys sp. | reverse complement strand
CGTGGCCGCGTGAGGTTCTTGAGGCCGGTCTCAAGATCGCGCCCGAAGAAATACAGGTGGCAATCGAGGTATTGCTCGGCACCGGCCAGCGCGTTGACGATGCCACCAAGCTGAAAAAAGAACACATTGTCGATGGCATGGTATCGGTTCCAGCCGAGCCGACTGAGTTTCAGCAAAAAAAGACCGGCGAGCGCATTTTCATCGTGCCGACCGAGCGACTAGCGAGGGTACTGGCGACCCGGCCCCATCAAAACAGCGATTACGTTCTCAATAGCAGTCGTGGCCGCAAATGGGCCAACGGCGATAGCCTATCGGAAATGATAACCCGGTGGGTGGTGGCCGAGCCGGGAAAATTCACCACGCATGGGCTGCGGGCAAACGCGGGCATCGAATTAGCACTGTCGGGGTGTTCGATTGAGGAATTGAAGGCGGTGCTTGGCCATCGCACGGCGCAGATCGCGCTCGAATATCTGAAAAAAATGAACAAGCTGCATCTGGTCATGAGCGCAACCCAAAAGCGCAATGAATGGGAGCGGCGGCGGGTCGCCGAGGCGAAGGCCAAGGCAAAAACACCAAATGCGAAAGCCCCACAAAACGGCACTTCGTGCCAAAGGTCGGAACAAAAACGGGCCTAGTGTGCCAAAGACCACTGGAAGTATTGCAGAATCTAGGAAGTTGGGATTTCTGTAAGAAATCGGCACTACGGTGCCGATCATGCCCCAGCGCGGCCGGACTGGCGACCGTGCGTGCGCTAGTTATGCGCGGTGGGGACAAAAAGGGCGGGAAGGGGAATGCCAAAGACCGTCCTGATCGTGGAGGACAACGAGCTCAATATGAAGCTCTTCCACGACCTTCTTGAAGCTCATGGCTATCAAACCGTCGGTACGCGCAATGGGATCGAAGCGCTCGATCTTGCCCGCAAGCACCGGCCGGATTTGATTTTGATGGATATTCAGTTGCCGGAAGTTTCGGGCCTCGAAGTGACTAAATGGCTCAAGGATGATCCTGACCTCAAAGCGATACCTGTGGTGGCCGTCACGGCTTTCGCCATGAAGGGTGACGAAGAGCGCATTCGCGAGGGCGGCTGCGAGGCTTATCTTTCGAAGCCGATCTCGGTCGGAAAATTCATCGAGACTATCCGCCATTTCCTGGGCGCCGGCTGATCTGGCACCGGTGAGTGCCCGCATTTGTGCCGTCGATGACGAGCCCTGCGCATTCACAAGCGATCGGCAACATTGATTTCGACTGTTGGTATGGCGACCGCCTGAGCCTGCCGCTTGCGCAGATTCGCGTTTGCCGCGACCGGCGCGCAAAAAGCTGCGCGAATTGCCAAGGCATTCCAGCGGGTTAATAACCCGTTTGGTCGGGCGAGGGCGCCTGGTCTAATCTTCTAGCTGACAGCGTTTTGGGTCTTGCGCGAACAGCAACGATTCCAAACGCGTGAAAAGCTTTTGAAATACCCTGCGGAGTGCTCAGGTCCGCCGCATCTCCTGGGTCCGTGGGGTTCGGCCGGTCCGGGAGTGGTGCGAGTGGCCTCCTCATGTCATCGCTTCCGGCCGGCCACCTATTTTGTGAAAGCGTTCTGTTAGGGCCGGACGATGGTCCAGCCCTTTTCGCTAAGCTCAATCAGTGTGACCACGCCTGCCTTCACGCGCTCGGCATTTTCGACCAGCGGTGGTTCCTTGCCCTCGGTGCGGGTCATTGCCTCGAGCGTGTTCTCGCAGGCCATGAACGAAACGTTGGGCATGCCTTGCTTGAAGGACTTGAGCCGCGGTTTCACCGGCGAGGTGTCATCGCGCAGCATGTGGAGGCCGGCGTTGAAGGCGACGATCTGGATATCGACCTCTTCACCTTTGTCCGAATAGTACTGCGACACGTTCGCGGCGACGTTAAGCACGGCGTTCATCTTAGCGGGGTCGTTATCGCTGATCTGGAGCGCCAGCTTGTGCTTTTCAGCGGCGCCAGCTTGCGCGAACGCGAGCGGCACCAGCAATAGCGCAGCAATGAGCGTGCGAAGCATCGTCGATGCCTCCGCGATTACTTTATTTTGGACTCGGAATATTCAACGTGCTTTTTTGCGATCGGATCGTATTTTTTCTTTTTCATTTTATCGGTCTGCGTACGCGAGTTCTTCCGGGTCACGTAGTAGTGACCGGTGCCGGCGCTGGAGACCAGCTTGATCTTGAGACTGATGGCTTTGGCCATGGAATTTCCCTTAAGCTTTAAGTGGGGTGGCGAGGGTGCCTTTGGCGCGGAAACTAGCGTCGAAGCGGCAAATGTCAAGAAAGGCCATATTTTGACGCGGTTTAGAGCAGCTCCCGGAAGAACTGCTGGTCAACCATGAAGTAAAAGGGCACCGGCATGTCGTGGCCCATGCCGGCCTCCACACGCACCAGAAGTTCTTCCAGAACAATGCCGGTAATCGTCGGCATGTCCAGATGAGTAGCTTCTTCGATCGGCACCCAGGTCAGTTCAACCAGTTCGGAGTCCGGACCGACCACCCCCTCTATCGTATGGGCGATGGCCGAAGCGTCGGCGGTCAGAAAGCGCGTGTCGAAGCGGCGCGGCCGCCGCGGCGGCGTTATGGCACGAGCGACGAAATGGATCTGGCCGAGATCCGGATGCACTTTTGCTTTGGCGAATTCGGCCCAGATTTCCCCCGGCACCGTCGGGGGCTGATCGCGCTTAGTCCCGAGCAACAGTCCGGTTTCCTCGGCGGTTTCGCGTACGGCGGCGAGCGCAAAGGCGCGGGCGAAATCCTTGCTCGGTTGCGCCACTCGCTCCAATAGTTTTTTCTGTGCGTCCGGATGCAGCTCGCTAACTGCGGTCATCATCCGGTCGAGCGGCTCGATGCGGCCGCCGGGAAAAACAAACTTGCTAGGCATAAATTTGTGTCCCGAGTGGCGGCGACCAAGCAGAACCTTCGGCTTCGCGCCAGAGCGATCGATCAACATCAGCGTTGCGGCATCGCGCGGTTCGCTGTCGGGAAACGACTGGTCGCGTTCAATGTTGGTCATGCGCTCGGCCCAGAGTTTTCCGAGATCTTTCGTCATCGTGCCTTCCGTTGCTGGCCGCGTGAGCGGGATTGGTGTCCGCGCTCGTACCGCGCGGGACGCTGGGGCCGGCCAGCGCGGCCTTCGGACAAAATCTCGAAACGCAGGGCGCCGGCAACGGGAGCTGCTTCCACGAGCTTGACCGTCACCGGGTCGCCGAGCCGGTAGGTCTCGCCAGATCGCGAGCCAACCATGGCGTGACCTTTCTCGTCATAACGGAAATATTCGTCACCGATGGTGCGTGCCGGCACGAAGCCATCGGCGCCTGTCTCGCGCAGTTTCACGAACAAGCCGGCGCGGTGAACGCCCGAAATACGGCCCTCGAAGCTTGCGCCGATGCGATCGGCAAGGAAATGCGCGATCAGGCGATCGTTCGTCTCGCGCTCGGCCAACATGGCGCGGCGCTCTGTGGCGGAAATCTGTGCGCTCACCTCGGCCAATGCTTTCTGATCGGTATGCTCTGGCAGGCCGTCATGGCCGAGTTTCATTGCGCGTATCAGTCCGCGATGCACAATCAGGTCTGCGTAACGGCGGATCGGCGAGGTGAAGTGCGCATAGCGACGCAGGTTCAATCCGAAATGCCCGTAGTTCTCCGCGGCATATTCTGCCTGTGCTTGTGTGCGCAAGACCACTTCGTTGACAAGTTGTTCGGCGTCGCGACCCTTTACGCGCGAGAGAATACGGTTGAACGCTTCGGGCTTAAGCACGCCGCCCTTGGCGAAGGGGATGTCGAGGGTTGCGAGGAATTCGCGCAAGGCCTGCAGCTTCTCCATCGCCGGCTCGTCGTGCACGCGATAGATCAGGGGGCAGCGCGCGCGCTCGAGCGTTTCAGCGGCCGCAACATTCGCCAGGATCATGAACTCCTCGATCAGCCGGTGCGCTTCAAGTCGCTCGGGCGTAATCACGCGGTCGACGGTGCCATCTCCTTTAAGTAGGATCTTGCGCTCTGGCAGGTCGAGATCGAGCGGCTGCCGCTCGCTGCGTGCCCGCGTCATGGTTTCGTAGGCAGCATAGAGCGGCGTAAGCACTGGCTTGACCAGCGCCTCTGTGTCTTCGTCAGTGCGTCCACCGATCGCCAGTTGTGCCTGCTGATACGACAGCCGAGCGGCCGAACGCATCAAGATACGATGGAACGTATGCGAGCGCTTGCGGCCATCAGCGCCGATCATCATGCGCACGGCGAGTGCGGCGCGGTCTTCGCGTGGGCGCAGGGAGCACAAGTCGTTCGAGATTCGCTCGGGCAACATTGGCACCACGCGATCGGGGAAATAGACGGAATTGCCGCGCGTGAGCGCTTCGCGATCGAGCGCCGAGTCCGGTTTGACGTAATGGGCGACGTCGGCGATGGCTACACTGAGGACGAACCCGCCAGGATTGTTGGACGCCGTGTCGCGCTCGGCATGCACCGCATCGTCGTGATCTTTCGCGTCAGGCGGATCGATCGTGACAAACGGCATGTGCCGCCAATCTTCGCGGCCGTGGAGGGTTGCCGGCTTGGCAGAGTCAGCTTCAAGTTGCGTCTCGCGGCGGAACACGGATGGAATACCGTGCGCGTGAATCGCGATCAGGCTAACAGCGCGCTCGCTTTTGAGTGAGCCGAGCCGCTCGACTACGCGGGCAGTGGGCAGCCCGAGACGTGGCGCGCGTGATGTTTCGACAGCAATCAGGTCGCCGTCTTCGGCATTCGCGGTTGCGCCTGCCGGAATTGCCAACTCCTTGCCGAGCATTTTTTTGTCGACCGGCTCTAGCCGTCCGCCGCCGTGCTGGATTTTACGAAAAATCCCCAGCACGCGGTGCTTGGGGTGATCGATGATCTTGATGACGCGGCCCCGGTGGCGGATTCCGTCATCTTCTTCGGTTTCCTCGACCCGCAGTAGGACACGGTCGCCAACCCCGGCAGCTTCCCCCGGCCGCGCCTTGCGGGGCAGATGAATACGAATCTTTGGCGCGTCGCCATGCGCTTCCTCGTCCCATTCGTCCGGAGTCGCAATGAGATCGCCCTCGCTATCGCGTGACGTGACATCAGCGAGTACGGTCGAGGGCAGGACACCGGGATGGTGCAGCTTCTTGCGTCGCTTTTCGATTGAGCCTTCATCGGCTAGCTCGCGCAGCAGACGCTTGAGGTCAGCGCGGAGCGCATTCTTCAAGCCGAAAGCGCGGGCGATTTCACGGGTGCCGATCTTGCCAGGCTTGGTGCCGATGAAGGCGAGAATGTCGGCCTTTGAGGGAAGAGATGAGTTTTTCTTAGCGTGCTTTTTCAAAATAACAGTCCTGCGCCGAAACGGCGCGATTAAACGAAATGTAATGACCGAAACTCAGCTTCGCCAGTTATTCGGCAGCTGTGATTTTGGCAGTCTTTTTCGCCGGCTTCTTGCGCGGCTTGGCAGCTTTCTCGGCTGTATCTGCCGTTTTGGCGGCCTTCTTCTTGCGACCCTTCGGCGCTTCCGAGGGTTCGCCCGCCTTCTTGCGACCGGCTGCGCGCCGCGGCTGTGAGCCGAGCTGTTCGGCGCGGGCGTCGAGCAGCACAATCGCCTCGGTTAGCGTGATCGTCTCCGGCGTCTTGTCGCCGGTGATGGTCGCGTTGATGCCGCTGTGGCTCACATAGGGCCCATAGCGCCCACTCTTGACGACAACCGGGCCACCTTTGTCCGGGTGCTCGCCCAAAACCTTGCCAGGATCGGCACCGAAGCGACGACCTTTCGATGGATTGGCTTTCTTCTCGGCGATCAGCGTGACCGCGCGATTGAGGCCGATGGTCACGACATCATCGCCATCTTCGAGGTTCGCATAGGTTTTGCCGTGTTTGACGTACGCGCCAAAGCGTCCAATGCCGGCGAGGATGGGCTCACCGTCTTCGGGCGACAGTCCGACTTCGCGCGGCAGTGCCAGCAGGCCCAGCGCCCTTTCGAGATCGATGTCGTCGGGCAAAATGCCTTTCGGGATGCTGGCGCGCTTGGGCTTCTCGGCTTCCTGTTTTTTCTCGCCCCTCTTCGGCTTCGGCGGCTTGATCTGCTCGCCCAGTTGCAAGTAGGGCCCAAAGCGGCCGCCGCGCAGCGTCACTTCAAGGCCGGTCAGCGGGTCTTCGCCCAGCACCTTTTTGCCCTGAACGCCGTCAGCGCTGGGTGTGATCTGCCGTGTGAAATTACATTCCGGATAGTTCGAGCAGCCGACGAAGGCTCCGAAGCGTCCAGTCTTCAGCGAAAGCTGACCGGTGCCGCATTGCGGGCATTGGCGACGCGGCGTGCCGTCGGCGTGTTCGGGGAAAATATGCGGCTCGAGCAAATCGTTGAGCGCGTCGAGCACAACACGATTGCGCACTTCCTTGATTTCATTGACGGCGCCGACGAATTGTTCCCAGAACTCGGTGAGCACAGCACGCCAGTCGATCTTACCCGCCGAAATTTCGTCGAGTTTTTCTTCGAGGCCGGCGGTGAAATCGTATTCGACATAGCGTGTGAAAAAACTTTCGAGGAAGGCAACGACGACGCGGCCTTTGTCTTCCGGAATGAGGCGCTTCTTGTCGATGCGGACATAACCGCGGTCCTGCAGCACCTGCAGAATTGAGGCATAAGTCGAAGGCCGTCCGATGCCGAGCTCTTCCATGCGCTTGACCAAAGCGGCTTCCGAAAAGCGCGGCGGCGGCTCGGTGAAATGCTGCGAAGATTCGATCGCTTGCTTGCTGAGCGTTTCGCCCTCTGACATCGAGGGTAGACGGCGCGACTCGTCATCATCAGAAACTTCGTCCTGGCCTTCTTGATAGAGGGTGAGAAAGCCATCGAACTTCACAACCTGGCCGGACGCGCGTAGTTCGATATTCCGCGAACCCGCCTTCGCGGTGATGTCGACCGTGGTGCGCTCGAGTTCGGCGGATTCCATCTGGCTTGCGATCGCGCGATTCCAGACCAATTCGTACAGGCGCGCCTGATCGCGGTCGACATATTTGGCGACTTCGGCGGGTGTGCGGCTGGCGCTGGTCGGACGTACCGCTTCGTGCGCTTCCTGCGCGTTCTTCGACTTGTTGTGATATTCGCGCGGCGAAGCTGGAACGTATTCCTTGCCATAGTTGCGGCCCAGCATGGCGCGGATATCGGCAATCGCCTCCGGTGCCATATCGATGCCATCTGTACGCATATAGGTGA